>NZ_JANSHR010000078.1:0-92622 GCF_047461675.1 Synechococcus sp. R70.1 | reverse complement strand
CCCCCCCCTTTTTTTTTTAATTATACGGCCACCCCCTATATCAACACAAGGATTATCGGCGGCAGCGTCATATGTTTATAAGAGACAGATCCAAAAAAGTGGGGGCTGGGCCCAGCCCCCACTTTTTTGCCTTTAAGGGGCTGCGCAGAACCTACGCTTCGCTGAGGGCAGCAATGCCAGGCAGCTCCTTGCCCTCAAGCAGTTCCAGGCTGGCGCCGCCACCCGTGGAAATGTGGGTCATCTTGTCCGCTAGGCCCGCTTTTTCCACAGCCGCCACCGAGTCGCCGCCGCCAATGATGGTGATGGCCCCGGCCTGGGTGAGGTCGGCCAGGGTGCGGGCAATGGCTTCTGTACCTGCGGCAAAGCGGTCAAATTCAAAGACGCCCATCGGCCCGTTCCAGACTACGGTCTTGCACCCCTGTAGGGCAGCCTGGAAGGCTTTGACCGATTCCGGGCCAATGTCCAAGCCCATCCAGTCTTCGGGGATGGCGTGGATGGAAACCGTTTGGGCGTTGGCTTCAGGGTCAAACTTATCGGCTACCACCACATCCACCGGCAGCAGCAGCTCGACGCCCCGGGCTTTGGCTTTCTCCATCAGGGAGCGAGCTAGATCCAGCTTGTCAGTTTCCACCAAAGACTTGCCAGTTTTAATCCCTTGGGCTTGGTAGAAGGTGAAAATCATGCCGCCACCCAGGAGGAGCTTATCCACTTTTTCCAAGAGCCGCTCGATGACGCCAATCTTAGTAGAGACCTTGGAGCCGCCGATGATGGCCGCCAGGGGCCGCTGCGGATTCTCGATGGCGCCGGAAAGAAACTGCAGCTCCTTTTCCAGGAGATAACCAGCTACAGCAGGCTGGAGGTAGGCAGTGACGCCAGCAGTAGAGGCATGGGCGCGGTGGGCGCTGCCAAAGGCATCGTTGACGAATAGATCGGCCAGCGAGGCCAGCTTGCGGGCAAATTCTGGGTCGTTGGCTTCCTCTTCGGGGTAAAAGCGAACGTTTTCCAAGAGGGCCACCTGGCCGTTTTCCAGGTTGTTCACCACCGCTTCGGCCTCAGGGCCAATGCAGTCGGGGGCAAAGGCCACCGGCTGGCCCAAAAGCTGGGCAAGGCGGACGGCTACAGGAGCTAGGCTGTTGCCCTCGCGGGTAATGTGAACAGCGCCAGTCTCTTTGTCTTTTTTGATGGGGCGGCCTAGGTGACTCGTGAGGATGACCTTGGCCCCTGCCTGGGCCAGGGCCTGGATGGTGGGCAGGGAGGCGCGGATGCGAGTGTCGTCAGTGATGTTGCCCTGAGGATCCAGAGGGACGTTGAAATCCACTCGCACCAGTACGCGCTTGCCTTTGAGATCAAAGCCAGATGACAACAGAGATCCCAGTGTTTGCTTGGCCATCTTTGTCGCTCCCCCTGGATTTTTTCCGTATCCTACCAGGGATCGGATCCCGGCGGGAAAGCAGGGCTCTCGCAGCCGCCAGCAATTGTAACGGTTTGCAAATAGAATGGTAGTGTTGCTTGAGCGTCACCGTCATGCGCGTTGCCATTGCTGGGGGAGGGCTGGCAGGGCTGGCCTGTGCCAAGTACCTCTGCGATGCTGGGCATCAGCCGCTGCTTTTTGAGCGGCGGGATGTGCTGGGGGGGCTAGTGGCCGCCTGGAAGGATGCCGACGGCGACTGGATCGAGACGGGGCTGCACAACTTTTTCGGCGCCTACCCCAACACCTTGCAACTGTTCCGGGAGCTGGGCATCTCGGATCGCCTGCAGTGGAAGGAGCATAGCTTGATCTTCAACCAGCCAGACAAGCCGGGCACCTACTCCCGCTTTGACCTGCCGGACATTCCCGCCCCCTTCAACGCCATTGTGGCCATCCTGCGCAACAACGACATGCTCACCTGGAGCGAAAAGGTGAGGTTTGCCCTAGGGTTGGTGCCGGCCATGGTGCGCGGCCAGCGCTACGTGGAGCAGATGGATCGCTACACTCTGCTGGAGTGGCTGCGGCGGCAGGGCATTGACGAGCGGGTCAACACGGATATTTTCATCGCCGTCTCCAAGGCGCTGGCGTTTATCAACCCGGACGAGATCTCGGCCATGGTGCCCTTGACGGCCCTCAACCGCTTTTTGCGCCAGAAAGACGGCTCCAAGATTGCCTACCTGGACGGTGCCCCGCCGGAGCGGCTCTGCCAGCCGATGGTGGACTACATCGTAGCCCACGGCGGACAGGTGCACTTGAACGCGGCGCTGCAGGCGATTGACCTCAACCCTGACGGCAGCGTGGCCGGCTTTCGCGTCGTCACTCCTTCCGGACCCCTGCAGGTAACTGCCGATGCCTACGTCTCGGCCCTTTCGGTGGATGCGCTCAAGGAGCTGCTGCCAGCTCAGTGGTGGGGGATCCCCTTTTTCCAAAAGCTGCGCGAGCTGGAAGGGGTGCCGGTGATCAGCCTGCAGATTTGGTTTGACCGCAAGATTACTCACATTGACCACTCCCTGTTTTCCCGCTCGCCTCTCTTAAGCGTGTATGCCGACATGAGCAACACCTGCCGCGCCTATGCCGATCCCCACCGATCCATGCTGGAGCTGGTGCTGGCCCCGGCTGCCGAATGGATCGAGCGCAGCGACGAGGAGATCTTTGCCGCCACCCTGGAGGAGCTGAAAAAACTCTTTCCCCAGCATCTCACCGGCCCCAACCCGGCGCGGGTGCGCAAATGGGTGGTGGTGAAGACCCCGCGCTCGGTTTACAAGGCTACTCCAGGCCGGCAGCAGTACCGCCCCACCCAAGTTACCCCCATTCCCAACTTCTTCCTAGCCGGCAGCTACACCTTGCAGCCCTTCCTAGGCAGCATGGAGGGAGCCATCCTCTCCGGCAAGTGGGCGGCTGAGGCTATCCACAAAGGGATCCCCTCCCCAGCGGCTGCTTGCTCACGTTTGGCACCGGCAGGGGTCTAGCTTCCCATAGTGTTGAGATGTGGCCCTGCGCCTCTGGAGACGAGCCCAATGAGTCCGCTTGAGCAGTCCTTTGCCCTCTGCCGCCAGATCACGGCTAAGCACGCCAAGACGTTCTATTTGGGGTCCCTACTCCTGCCTCGACCCAAACGGCGGGCCATCTGGGCCATCTATGCTTGGCTGCGGCAAACGGACGAGCTGTTGGATGGGCTAGAGGCCAGCCAAGTAGAGGTGGAAGTCACCCGCCGCAAGCTGGAGCAGTGGGGAGCTCATCTGGAGTCCCTGTTCCAGGGGGGGGAGCCGCAAGTCCCCACTGACCTGGCTCTTATCCACACCATCCGCACCTACCGCCTCTCCATTGAGCCCTTCCGCGAGATGTTGCGGGGGCAGAGCATGGATCTGGACATTCGGCGCTATGCCACCTGGGAAGAGCTGCGGGTCTACTGCTACCGCGTGGCTGGGGTAGTGGGCCTGATGTGCTCCGAGATCATGGGGTTTGTGCCAGGGCGGGATGGCCGCGAGGAGGCGGTGGCCCTGGGGATTGCCATGCAACTGACCAACATCTTGCGCGATGTGGGGGAAGATGCCCGTCGGGGTCGGATCTACATTCCCCTTGAAGATCTGCGCCGCTTCAACTACTCGGAGCGGGATCTGTTTAACCACGTCATCGACGAGCGCTGGATGGCGCTCATGGACTACGAGATCCGGCGGGCTCGAGAGCTCTATGCCCAGGCGGAACGGGGGATCCCCACCCTGCAGCCGGACTCCCGCTGGCCGGTGGCGGCTTCGTTGATGCTCTACCGGCAGATTCTCAACGCCATCGAGCGCAACCACTACCAGGTGTTTCGCACCCGCGCCTATGTGTCCACGCTGGGCAAAGCCTTGGCGCTGCCGGTGGCCTGGTGGCGGTCGCGCCGCTCCAACTACTACGGCTATTAGCGAGCCGTTGGCAGTAGCGGCAGAAAACCAAGAAATAGGAAGGAAAACCTATGGTCAGCCGTGCCCTGAGCCTACCCTATCGGCAAATCTGGGAAGACAGTTTAACCATCTTCTGGCGCGACTGGCTGGATCTGCGCGGGCGGGTCTGGCAGGTGGTGGCCTCGGGGCTGGTAGCCCCCCTTATCTACATCGTTGCCTTTGGGGTGGGGCTGGGCGGATCCCTACGCTCAGAAGCCCTGGCCGATATAGCGGGATCCACGGCGGCCGGCTCCTACCTGCGCTTTATTCTGCCGGGGATGGTGGCGCTTTCCGCCATGACCATTAGCTTTGCCGGCACCACCTTCTCCATCTGTGGAGCGCGGCTATTTACCAAAAGCTTTGAAGAGTTGCTGCTTTTGCCTGTGCATCCGCTGGCGTTGCACCTGGGCAAGGTGTTGGCCGGCATTGCCCGGGGTTTGCTGACGGCTTTGGGCGTCTTGGCGGTGGGGGTGCTAGGTACAGGGGCCTGGGGCCTGCTTCACCCCCTGGCGCTGTTGGTGCTGCTTTTGGATTGCGCCGTCTTTGCCGGCATTGGGGTCATCGCTGGCTTGAAGGTGCCCAGCCTGGAGAGCGTGGGCGTGCTCACCAACTTTTTAATTACACCCATGTCCTTCCTAGGGGCCACCTTTTTCGATCCCAGTCAGTTGCCAACCTACCTGCAGGTTTTGGTCTACTGCCTGCCCCTTTCCTACGCCAGCATCGGCATGCGGGCGGCGGCCTACCAGCCCCTCTCCCAGTTCCCCTGGTACACGGTTGTGGTGCTAGCGGGCCTAGCGGCCATCCTGGCCCTGGTGGGAGCCTACCTGTTTTCCCACCAGCAAGACTAGTTGCCTTGGCCAAACACCTCGGGGTAGCGAGCCAGTTGCTCCCCCAGATCCTGGTCGTAGCGCAGGACAATTACCCGGTAGCCCCGCCCCAGGAGCTGAGCTCGAATCTGGTGATCCTGCTCCACTTGGGGAAGCTGGTCGTGCACAGCGCCATCACAGAAGATGCAGACGTTGGGATCATAGAAGAAGTCGACAACACAGCGGGGATCGGCAATGGCTTTCTGAGCGTCGTCGGGAAGGCGATAACCCCCTGCTGCGAGGGTCTCCAGAAAGCGGCGCTCCAGTTCCGAGCGGGGATCGATGAGCTGGCGCAGCCACTCCAGGTGCTCCTGGCGGGAGCGGCCCAGGGAGCGCAGCTCGGTGCGGCTGTTGGCTAGCGCCCCCAAGAGATCCCGAATCCTGTACCGGTCGAGTTCCAACGCCTCCCTTTGGTTGGCAGCCGGGCAGCCTGCCAGAGAAGGTAAGTGCTTGTAGCGTCGGAAACATTCTTGGCGCTTGGCAGGGGAAATAAGGCAGGGGTAACCCGCTCAAAGGGCAGGGTACCTCCCACCAGATGCATAAGCCGCCGGTGGACGTGAACCCCCTCCTCAGGGGTGCCAGTCAGGGGCCGGAGCACCAGGACTTCCTCGGTATCCCCCGGGAGCACCACCCACTCGCGGTGGCGGAAGCGAACAACTGAGCCAGGCTGCATGGAACCCAAAAGGCGCCACGGAACAAGCTTAAACTAGCTGTTGTCCAAGTAGAATCAAGAAGAAGCCTCGCCCTACTGCTACGGGTTTGCCTGGGTGGGCAGTGGGCTTTGGCAAGCCAGGAGGGTGGGGAGGATGTCAATCTGGGCTGTTTTCCATGGCTAAGTCTTGCGAAACCCTGGAGCTCCGCGACGAGCAAAACCAGCCTCTCAAGTGCGAGGTGCTAAGACGGGTGGTCATTGAGGATCAGGTCTATGCCTTGGCCACCCCCCTGGATGCCGTCATCAAAGTGCTGGTGTGGGAGGAGGAGCCCGGGCAGAATGGAGATGCAGAGATGGAAGGGATCCTGGATGAGCCGGATCCCGAGGAGCTCCAGGCGGCTCTCCCCACCCTCCAAGCGGTTTTGGGGGAGTTGAACCTGACCCTGCAGCAAAACGGCTTTGACATCCTGACGGTGCAGGGAGAGCTGCCCCCCGTGGAAGAGGAAGATGTGTTTGAGCTGGGCGAAAGCGAGGAGGAAGCCCAGGAGTTCCAACTGTTGGCTACTTTCTTCCACCAGGACAAACAGTACGGCGTCTTTACGCCCCTTGAGCCGCCGCTCATTTACGTCGCCCTGCCCGACGAGGGGGATCCCTACCTGCTGGATCCAGAGGACTCTCCTGCTCTTTTCAATCAGCTTAGTGCGCTGCTCTTGGATCTAGACGAGGCGGGCGAGGATGAGGAGTAGGTGACGCCTCTCTCCCTGCGGCTTTGAGCTGCTGGCGGTGGCAGGGCGCCTAGACTTTAGCTCGCCCTAAGGAGCAGCAGGGATGCAACCGGTTGACCTGACCACCCTCCGGGCGGTGCTGGCGGATCTCAAACGGGCTGAGGCCGGCGGGGATCCCTTGCTGCCTGCCCGCGTGGAGTGGATCCAGCAGACGGATCTCTGGACAGTGGTGATTGGCCTACGCACCCTCACGGCCCGGCCTTGCTTGCTCCTGTCTTGGCATCCCCAGGCGGCCCGAGTTCACCTCTGTCAGGCTCCCCCCAAGGAGGCAGAGGACTTCCCATTTGGCCAACACCTGCAACGGCACCTGCGGGGCTTGGCCTTGACAGAGCTGGCGCTGCTGGACGAGTGGGAGCGGGTGATTGACTTTCGCTTTGGCCCTCGCCCTGGGGATCCCCCCCAACGCCACCTTTATCTGGAAGTCATGGGCAAGTACAGCAATGCCATCCTGGTGGACGAGGGGGGCGTGATCTTGGCCTGTGGCCACGGGGTCAGCGAGCGGCAGTCGCGGGTTCGCCCCGTGCAGCCGGGTCTACTTTACGAAGCTCCCCCTGCCCTCAGCGATCCCATCCCGCACCAAGCCGAGCCCTTCTCCCAGTGGCAGGAGCGCCTTGCCTTGATCCCTGGCCCCATCAGTCAACGGCTGCTGCGCGGCTACCGTGGCCTCAGCCGGCATTTGGCAGAGGCGATGTGCCTGCAGGCCGGGATCCCACCCCAAACCCCCAGCAACCAACTCTCGCCCCAGGAGTGGCAGGCCCTGTTTTTTTGGTGGCAGGACTGGCTGGCTCGGCTGGAAACAGGCCGGTTTGAGCCGGCACTCACCCCCCAGGGGTACACTGTTCTCGGCTGGGGGGGCTCCAGCGGGGATCCCGTTCAGCCCAACTTGCACCAGCTCCTAGAAACCTACTACCAAGCCCAGCTCAACCGCGAACGCTTTGAGCGGGAGCGGCAGCGTCTGGGGCAAAAGCTAGCTGCCCTGCTGAAAAAACTCCGCCAGCGGCGCGAGCACTTTGAGAAGATGTTGGCCGACTCGGCCCAGGCCGAAGCCTCCAAGCAGGCTGCCGATCTCCTCATGGCCCATCTCCACCTCTGGCGGCCAGGGCTGAGCTCGATTGAGCTGCCGGATTTTGCCAGCGGCCAGAGGGTCAAGATCCCCCTGGATCCGGAGAAAAACGCTGTTCTCAACGCCCAGGCCTACTACCGCAAGCACCGCAAACAAAAGCGAGCCCAGGAGGCCGTCCGACCTTTGCTAGAAGCTGTAGCGCAAGAGATCCGCTACCTAGAGCAGGTGGAAGCGTCTCTGCAGCAGCTAGAAGCCTACCGCGAGCCCCAGGACTTGGCCGTCCTCCAGGAAATTGAGGCGGAGCTGATTCAGCAAGGCTACCTAGAAAGCCCCAGCCGGCTAGAGGGATCTAGGCGGGCCTCCTCAGCCAGCTTCAACCCCTATCGCTTCACTAGCCCCAGTGGCTTTTCTATCTGGGTGGGGCGCAACAACTGGCAAAATGAGCGGCTGACCTTTCGCGTCGCCCAAGACCAGGACTGGTGGTTCCATGCCCAGGAGATCCCGGGCAGCCATGTGCTGTTGCGCCTGCCTCCAGGGGCGGTGGCCGAAAGCGAAGATCTCCAAGCGGCTGCCGACTTGGCGGCCTATTTTAGCCGCGGCCGCTTCAGCGAGCAGGTGCCTGTGGTCTATACCCGCCCCAAATGCGTCTTTAAGCCCAAGGGATCCCCCCCCGGAATGGTGGTCTACAAGCACGAGCAGGTGCTGTGGGGGCGCCCCAGCCGCGCTCAGTTGCTTGTGGAAAGCCTCCCAGCCCTGTTGTAGCCTCTACTTCGGGTCTACTACGGATCCCATAAACAGCAGCGTTTGAGCCGCCGGGTTGCCGCCGGATCCCGAGGCCACAATGGCCAACCAGAAGGGGCGATCCGCTACGAATTGGAAGGGTTCTTGCCGGTCGAGAGCGGTGCGCGAGACAAGCACGCCGGTGGCGGCTGCCGCCTCGGATCCCTCTTCGTTGACTTCGAGGGCCGCCTTGTGCAAGACTCTGCTGACCCGTGTCGGCTCTGGGGTCATCTGGCTGAAATCGGCCCGACGGGAAAAGGCGATCCCCAGGCCCAACTGCTGCAAAGCCGGCCCCAGATCGGTCTCGTAGGCCAGCTTAAGCTTGGGGATCCGCACCGAGCCGGGGCGGGTGGGCAGGGATCCCGTCCATTCTTGCCACGTTTCTGGGCTGAGCTCCTGCCGCAGGGCTTCTAAGCTTACTCCCGGTTTCGGCAGCAGGATCAGCAGGGCCAGCTCCCCTTCCCCATAGGGCAGGCGCACCACCTGGAGCTGCTTGGTCTCCCGGTAGCCGTAGCGGCCGGATTGGGCCATCATCGGCACTTGGACACGGCTGCCATCCGGGCGGGTGAAGGGCTGGGGTTCTGTCAGGGCCGGATCGAAGGGCTGGGTCCACTTTCCCCTGAAATAGATGGCGTTGAGCAAAACCATCCTGTCTTCACGGCCGAGGCGGTCCACAAGGCGGTCAATCTTGCCCTGGGTGCGCTCGGCTACCCAACGGTTGATGGCCTGCACCGTTTGAGGGGATCCCAGCTCCACCCGATTGGCCACTGCTTGGTAATAGGTAGCCAGGGCTTGCAAAAAGGGAGGCCGCAAGGTGAGGGTGGTATCGACCCAAAGACCGTTGGCCATTTGCACCTGGATTGGCCCTGCTGTTTGCGATCTTTCCGCCAGCCAGCGCACCATCTGAGCAGTGGTCCAGTTCAACTCATTGAGGGAGAGTTCCTGGGCCTCCAGGACCTTGGCCATTGCCGCTTGGGTCTCTCCAGCAGCGCCGTTGTACAGCAGGCTCAAGGCTAGGCGAATGCTCAAGGGGGAGAAAAAAAGGTTCTCTCGCGGCTGCTGCCGGAGCAAGTGATCGAAGAGTTTTAGCGCAAAGCGACTTTGGGCTTGCTGGGCCACCGCCTCTTCTCCATACCCTTCCCCGTAGGTCACGGTCGGCTGGAACGGGAGCCGCAGAGGGGTTTCCTGGGATCCCATCCCGTGCGTGGGCCAAAGGCCCAAGAGCAACAGGCCAAACAGAACCAAAAGCGGGATCTGGCTTGCCGAGAATCTGCTCATTCTTGGCTGGGGAACGACTCTGAGGCTATGGTATCGGGCTAGGGGTGGAGGGCTCTTGCCCAAACTGGCCGTTGTGGCTGCGCTTGAGGAGATCCCGGCCAAACTGGCCAAGGCTTTCCTCTAGTCCTCGTTCGCGACAGCGGTGCGGCCCAATTCCTGTCGGATTAGCAGCAGCAGAGCCAGCACCAAGGTCACTTCCGAGAGCAAGGTGGCCAGGGCTGCCCCTCGCCACCCCCACGCCGGGATCCAGATCCCGTTCAAAGCTCCATTCAGGACTAGGGCTGCCAGTTGTCGGCGGCTTCGCAGCTTTTGCAGGCCAGCGCCAGTGAGCAGATGAGACAGCAGCAGGTGGAGCCCTTCTAGCAAAATGACGGGACTAAGCCAGCGCAGGATGAGAGCTGTCTCTTGGTAGGCGGATCCCAGCAGCCAAGGAATCCCGTAGGATCCCAGGGCCACCCCCAAAGTAGCCAAGCTGCCATAGCCGACCACCCAGGGGAAAAGCTGGCGGGCGTAGCGGCAGCCCTGCAGCAGGCCCTGCTGACCCTGGCGGCACAGCTCGGCAAAGTGGCTAGTGAGCAGCGCAATCATCGGCGTTTGCGAGAAGTTGATGACCCGGTAGGCGGCGCTGTAGAGCCCCCCTGTTGCGCTCGAGGCCAGGCGAGGCAAAAGCAGCTTGTCTAGGTCGGCGAAGGTTTTTGCCGCAGCCAGCCCTACGGCAAAGTCCCAACCTGCTCTCAGCCGTGGCCCTACCTCTTGCCAGTCCAGAGCCGCAAGAGAAGGAGCGCACCACCGCCGCATCCTCCAGCTCATTGCCCCCAGCACTGCCAACACCATTAGCCCGTAGAGGATAGCCCATTGGGTCAGGGATCCCCAGCCCAAAACTATCGCCAGCAGCACGGCGCTAACCCGCCCTAGGGCCATGCCGGTGTCGATGAAGGCTACCCCGGCAACTTGCTCTTGCCCAATGAGGATCCCCCTGTACACTTCGGGGAGGGCAATGAACAGCAGGTCGCTCCCCAGCAGGATGCCCACCTCAAGGGGGGAGATCCCGACCAGCCAAAGGCTCAGCAGAGGTGTTAACAGCAGCACTATCCCGCCGCAGCCCAGTCCGACCAGCCACAAGCTGGGAGCGATCTCCTGGGCAGATGCTGCGGATCCTCGGCCGCTCAGGCGCTGGATCAGAAGCTCTGACTGGCCCCAATAGCCAAAGGGGGCAGCTAGATTGCTGCAGGCCAAGATGGCGGAGAACACCCCAAATGCCTCTGGGCCCAACAGCCGCGCCAACAGGACGAAATAGGCTCCAGACAACCCTAAGCGCAGGCCATTGCCCAGCATCAGCCAGGCTGCCTGGCGCAGTCGGTGCCTTGCTTTTCCTAGACGAGGCCTGTCAAAGCTAGAGATACTGAGTAGATGCTGAGGCTGTCCGCCTAGCTGCATCAGCGGGCCCCAAGGTCGGCTCCCATTCTTTTTCCGGCAGTTTTTCATGGCCAAACTTTACCCTGTTGCTCCTGCCCCGCCCAGCTCCAGCGCCTTAGGGGAGCGGAAGCCTCAAGCCTTGTTTTCCCCCCACTCCAAGCCGGCCGTACTGCGACAAGTCCTTCCCCCACCGCCGTCCCCTAGCCCCCCTTGCCTGGGATCCCCCCCGGCCAAAACAGTAGGCCAAGGCTATCGAGCCCTTGCCTTGCTCTTGCTGGCTAGCGGGTTGCTGTGGGGAGGACTGGGATCGCGGCTGGCCTACCTGCAACTGGTGCGTGCCCAGTACTACCGCCAGTTGGCCGACACCAACCGCATTCGCCTGTTGCCCCAGCCGCCGGAGCGGGGACGCATTGTCGATCGCAACGGCGTGTTGCTGGCCGGTAGTCAACTGTCCTACTCGGTCTTTCTCTGGCCGTTGGTGCAGTCGCGGCAAGGTTGGCAGGAGACGATCCCCAAGCTGGCTCAGTACCTAAACCTGGATGCCAAAGAAATTGCCCAAAAACTGGAGCAAGCAGGTTATCGCTCCCCATTCCCTGTGCGCATCCTGCGCAACGCCAGCCCCGAGGTGGTAACTCGGCTGGAGGAGAGAAGCCGGGAACTTCCAGGGGTGATGGTGGAGGCGGAGACGGTACGCTTCTATCCCCACGGCAGCTTGGCCGCTCACCTGCTGGGCTACACCGGCGAGATCCCCCCAGAGCAGCTGCGAGCCGATCCCAGCTATCGCCTGGGGGACATTGTCGGCCTGATGGGGGTGGAGGAACTGTTTGAGAGCCATCTGCGCGGCCAGGGGGGTGGGCGCCAGGTGGAGGTGGACGCCGTGGGAAAGGTGCTGCGGGTGCTAGGCGAACAGCCTCCTCAGCCGGGCAAAACCCTGCAGCTGACGCTGGACGTGCGACTGCAGCAGGCGGCAGAGCGAGCCCTGGGCCAGCAGAAAGGAGCAGTGGTCGCCATGGATCCCCGCGACGGCTCGATCCTGGCTATGGCCAGCTATCCCACCTTTGATCCCAACCTCTTTTCTGGCCGCATCACCCAAGCGCAGTGGGAGAGCCTGCAAAAGCAGGATTTTCCCTTCCTCAACCGCGCCCTGCGGCCCTATCCCCCTGCTAGCACCTACAAAATCATCACCACTGCCGCCGGGATTGAATCGGGGGTCTTCCCTCCCGATACGGTGCTGCAGACGGCTCCCTACATTAGCGTAGGCGGGTGGCGCTTCTGGGAATGGAACCGCGTCGGCTTCGGGCGGCTGAACTACCGTCAGGCGATAGCCTACAGCAGCGACACCTTTTTCTACCAAATTGCTCTAGGCACCAAGGCCGCCCCCTTGCAAGAATGGTCGCGCCGCTTTGGGTTAGGCCAGCCTACCGGGATTGGCCTCAAAGGGGAAGCTGCTGGGCTGGTGCCCGATGCCGCGTGGAAACAGCGCCACTGGCGCGAGTCCTGGTATGTGGGCGATACGGTCAACATGTCCATCGGGCAAGGATTTGTCACCGCCACGCCGCTGCAGATGGCAGTGGTGACGGCAGCGGTAGCCAACGGTGGCTGGCGGGTTCGTCCCTTGCTCTCCCAGCAGGTGATCCCGGAAAGCCCTGTGCCCCTGCGACAGAAGGTGGGCCTCTCCCCTACCACCCTGCAGATCCTGCAGCAGGGGTTGCGGGATGTGGTAGTTTACGGCACCGGCGGCAACGCCAACCTGGGCCCAGGCTTTCCTCCCGTAGCAGGCAAAACTGGCACCGCTGAGGATCCGCCGCGGCGCTCCCACGCCTGGTTTGTCGGCTACGCTCCCTACGATCGGCCTGAGTTGGTGGTCGTGGTTTTTCTAGAAAACAGTGGCGGCGGGGGTGGATCCCGGGCAGCTCCGATCTTCCGCGAGGTGATGCGGGCCTACTTCCAAAGCAACTAGTGATACCCCAGCCCCAACCTTTGCTAGGAGAGCATTAGCATGATCTCAGTGCTACCTTTGTGTTCAAAAAATTCTGCTCTGCTCCTCGATTGGGTTAGCACGAGGGAGTCCCTAAGCTCCTTCTCTAGCCGGCTTCTAGCCTAAGTTGGCTGTAAAATAGGTCAGTGATTTGGAGCCAAATGGCTACAATCCTATCGTCGGCAGCGGCTGTGCCCTGGCACAAGGCTAGCCCTGCTCCTACAGCCACAACTTCTCTGAGCAGCTCATTGAGGAGACCAGGATGAACAAGGCAGAGCTTGTGGAAGCCGTCGCTCATCGCGCTAACGTAACCAAAAAAGAGGCTGAGGCTGTCTTGACGGCAGCCTTGGAGATCATCGTGGAAGAAGTTGCCTCCCGCGATGAAAACGGAGAACCCAAAGGAAAGGTCACCCTAGTGGGCTTTGGTTCCTTTGAGGCCCGCAAGCGCAAAGAACGGGAAGGCCGCAACCCGAAAACCAACGAGAAGATGGTGATTCCCGCCAGCGTTGTCCCCACCTTCACCGCCGGCAAAGCTTTTCGCGATGCGGTGGCAGCTGGCCACAGGTCTTGAACCGCTGGGTTAGGCTAAGTCCCGTTCGCATAGGCGGGAGGAAGTCCTAAGGGGATTGACGTGCAACGGCCTCGACATGGTGGCCACCGAGCTTGGGCAGCAGCGATTGCTGGTTGCCCGGTTGAGGCTATTGTGGATTTTTCCGCCAGCCTCAACCCCCTGGGCCCGCCGCCGTCGGTTGTGCAAGCCCTAGTTCGAGCGCTGGCGGCACCGGACCCAGTTGCCATCAGCTGCTACCCGGATCCCGACTATCGAGAGCTACGTGCTTGCTTGGCGCAGCGCTGGTCAGTCGACCCGGAGTGGATTTTTGTCGGAAACGGGGCGGCGGAATTGCTGACCTGGGCTGCTCGGGAGGCGCAGGGGCTAGAGGTATGGCTGCCCCGTCCCGCTTTTGGCGACTATGAGCGGGCACTGCGGGCAGCAGGTGCCGTGATCAAGCCGCTGGATTGGCTGTCTTGTTCGGGATCGCCCACTGCCGCTTTGCTGCCAGAAGGGATCCCTGGCAACAAGAGAGGCCGGGTGCTCTGGCTAAACAATCCCCACAACCCGACGGGCCAGCTGATCCCGCGGGAGGCCATTCTGCCTCTTCTACCCCACTTTGAGCAGGTGGTGGTGGATGAGGCTTTTATGGACTTTCTCCCGGGAGACGCGCCGCAAGATCCAATTGATCTCTGCGCTGCAGCTGCTTGCCCCAGCGGGTCAGTGGCCCCTTTGCCCCGCAGCCAAACCTTGATCCCCTACCTTGAGGCCCACCCTAACACCCTTGTCATTCGCTCGCTGACCAAGTTTTTTACTTTACCCGGGTTGCGCATTGGGTTTGCAGTGGGCCATCCGGAGCGCTGGCGACGCTGGCGGCAGTGGCGGGATCCCTGGAGCGTCAATGGCTTGGCGGCAGTGGCGGCGGCAGCGGCTTTGGCTGACGCGGACTTTCGCCAGCGCACCTTGATGTGGTTGCCCAGGGCCCGCGAGCATCTGCTCAGAGGTCTGCAGGCGCTGCCCGGTTGGGATCCCTGGCCCAGCCAAGCCAATTTTGTGCTGGTGCGCTGCCCCCTCTCCGCCACGCAGCTTCAAGAACAGCTGCTGCGGCAGTACCGCATCCTGGTGCGGGATTGCCTAAGCTTCCCAGAGCTGGGGGATCGCTATCTGCGTATTGGCCTAAGAACTCTGCCGGAGCAAGAGCGCCTGCTCTCGGCCTGTTGGGAGATCCTGGAAAATCTCTCTCCTATAGCACCCATTGACTGATAGGGGCTTCTTTGGGGCCAAGCTCTAGAGGCCGGCCTCAGCTCTGTGGCATGGTATTAATGGCGTTGTCTCTGTCCCTTGCCCCAGTCCTGCTGTCAAGCTGTCAACGGCTAGAGTGTGAGGTTGGCTTTGCATACTGGTTCCTAAGCGAGGGAGGGTAGGTTATCTATGGACTTTTCTCCACTTCACTCAGATCCTACTCAGCCCCTGCCGCCGCCTCAGAAAACGCAGCTGACGCCCCAACGAACGCTTTCGGAAGTCCCTAGCCGTCTGCATCTGGATCCGCCCAAAGAAGGGAAACATTTCCGTCTCTGGCCGCGTTTACAGCGCCGGGAGTCCATCTCACGGCTGCGGGGGAGCCAGTCCGCTAGCAGCCTTCCCACCCACCGTCCTTTGCCTGTGCTGATCCAAGAGGTGGTGGAAGATTTAGAGGAAGAAGAAGTGCCCCGCCCTTCTAGAGGAGTTTCGCCCCTGGCGGCTTTGCTGGTTTGGGTGCTCTCTTGGGTGGGGATTGGCTTTGGGGTGCGCTGGCTACTCTGGCCAGAGGAGCTGTCGCTGCCCAAAGCTGAAAAGAAACTTGCTTTGGTGGACTTGGCCCAGCTACCCCTGATTCCCGAGGTGGGGGAAGAGTCGTATTCAGGTGGGGTGACTCCCCCTGAGTTAGCGCTGGGGTTGACCACTCCTTCGGTGGAGGAACTGCAAGTTGAGCCTCTTGAAAATGTCCCCAACCCGCTGGATAGCCTGCAAACTCCTCCCAGCCAGGAGACATGGGTGGAGAAATTGGCAGCTAGCCTGGAGCGTCCCTCCCAAGACAAGCTGCCCCGGGCGGTACCTTTGACTGGCAGCGACCCCGACTCGCTGGGGCCAAACCGCGGCGAGGGCACTTTCTTGGTGCTGACCACCTACTCTGGGGAGGAGAGCTTGGCGCAGGCTCGCCGCATTGCCCGTGACGCCTTTGTTAAAGAGGTGAACGGCCAAAAGTTTGTACAGGTAGCAGCCTTTGCACAACTAGAATATGCCCGCTACCATGCCGAGACCTTGAAAAATCAGGGCTTTAACGTCACGATTGTCGAGCAGTAGCTTGGGCCGTTGAGTTGCAATCACCTTTGGTCTCCCCACAGCTCTTCTAGATAAGCTTGGCAGCGGCGTAGAAGCTGGCGGCTTTCTTCAAAGGTCATTTGCTCCAAAGCTTCGGCGTAGGAGCACCAGCGGTAGGCAGCCACCTCCTCCGGTTGAACCTGTAGCTCAGGGGGAGGGAACTGGGTTGGCAGGAGAGCGACGTAGTAGGTAACGGTCTTGGCTACGGCATTCCCGGCGGAATCGGTGAAGGTGTAAACCTCCTGCAGCGATAGAGGCTCGGACTGGCCCGGCAACACTAGAAAGTGATACTCGGTCAGGCCGGTTTCCTCGCGCAGCTCCCGCTGGGCTGCCGCCAGCTCGCTCTCACCCTCATCTTTGTGTCCTTTGGGGAAGGCCCAGTGCCCCTTTTGGTGCTGGATAAGCAGATAGAGATGGGATCCCTGGGCAGGTGGGAGGGGAAGCACTGGGATCACGCCGTAGGCAGCATCCGTCAGCATGAAAAGATTCTAGCTTTCCTGCCCCCCAAATCCTAGGCCTCAGCAAAGAGGGAGGATGTCAGCTGCTCGTCTCCCCACCCTCTTCTTGGTCGGTGGGGTTCGGGATTCTGAGCTGAGCTTCTTGGCCCCTGAGAGCAGCAGGCTAAGCCTAAGGTTTTTCCCGTAGCCTGGAGAACAGGTACACCCCATCGCGATGGTAGAGCAGTCGAAACGAGGCTTCTTTTTGTAAAGCTCGGATCAGAGCATGGGAGAACTCTAGGCTGCTGCGCCATCCCGGATGGCGGCTGTTCAGTAGCACATAATCAAAGGGATCCCATTGGTCAGGGGGGGATCCCCTAAAGCGGCTTTCGTCGGTAAAGTAAATAACCCGCCGGTGGGTGAGGTGGGGGCAGATCTCGTGGGTGGTGAGAACGCCCCCTTGAGTGGTGATCTGGGCAAGGGCCTCTCGAGTGGCCTGCCAAGTGTCGAGAGACTGGAGATAGATAGATCCGAAAAAAGTGTATTTGCCCAGAGCCAGAAAAGCCAGCAGCGACCAGGTCAGGGCCGCTTTCTTGGCAAAACGAGCTTGAAAGCAAGGCGTTTTCATCCTTTCAATCATAGCCAGAAATAAGAAGGGGACAACAGGCAGTGCGTACTGATGCACCAGATCCCGATAGGCAGGATTGCTGGAGAGAATGTTCAGCCCCAAAGTTGGCAGAGCAGGGATCCAGGGATCCCAGTGGCGCCAAGAGAGCCCCCAGGCCACGGGGATAACCAACAAAAATCCATAGAATAGGGTATCGAGAGAGAAGAATTTGCCCAGGACTAATGTTGGCTTGAGCACCAAGTTTTGGATGATCTCAGAAACAGAGCTGCCCAAATAGCTATAGTGGGAGATGGCCGCTGGCTCGCTGCCGCTGAAGTGAGGGATAACCCAAAAAGTGGCTATGCCAAACCAGGCTGAACCTAAGGCTACGGCCACCCAGCCGGCCACCTGGCAGCGCTGTTGCCAGCGCTTCTGGATTCGCCTGCTTTCGAAAAGCAGTAGCCAAACTCCCAGGGCAACAACATTGAGAGACAGCACCGCTTTGCAGCCAAGGATACCGCTCAGGCACAGCAAGAACCCCCACAGGTTGGCAGAGCGAATGCAGAGTATAGCTGCCAAAAAAAGGGGAACGGCCAACACTTCTGGGTGAAAATCAAAAAGGTTGGCGTTAAAGATAGCCGGGTAGAGAAGATAGGCGGCGGCAATGGTCTTTGCCTTTCCAGGATCAACCTCGGCCTGGAGCGCAAGATGGTAAACGGCCAGCGCTCCCAAAGTTAGCGCCAGAGATTGGATGCCGAACAGCCAATAAACCGAGGGGACAATGCGGTACAAGAAACTGATGGGATATAGGATGAAGGCCGCATGATCTCCGAGGATGTGGATCCCTCGGATAGTGGAAAAAGGAACTTCTCCACGGCTAATTAGATAAATTGATTGGTCAAAAATTCCAAGGTCATAGCCGCCCGACTGAAATAAGTGATGTCGCACAACGCTGCAGCTCAAAAGAGCCAAGAAGGCGCAGAGCAGCATTGCCAACAAAGACATAGGCAGAGGACGATTCTTCGACATCCGCCAAGACTGGGGGATCCCACCGGAGCAGATCCAGTTGCTGCCAACGAACCGTCGGTTCTGCCCAGCCGAAGCCGTGTTGCTATCGCAAAAGCTAGGGATTGCTTGAACCCAGACGGCAGTGCAGACAGCTTGGCCCGAAGTCCGAGGCAAAAACCCCGACAGTCTTGCTAGAAGAGGCACCGCGACCGTCCACCGATGAGAAGGAGAGTTGGCCATTGTCTCGGCTGTGGAGGCAGCGCAGAAGCTTGAGAAGGTCTAAAGTTTCGCTTTCTTTCCACCGCCTCTCTTTAGGATACAGGCAGGCCATCCAAAGCCGCTGCGTGGGGAATCCTGCATGGGTGAAGCCATCCGCTACGACCTGCTTTTGGTGGGGGGGAGCTGCTCGAACCTAATCCTGGCCCATCGCCTTCTGGATCTGGCCAAGCTCTCTGGGCTTAAAATCTCCATTGCCATTTTGGAAAAAGCCCGGCAATTTGGTGGGCACATTGTCAGTGGCGCTATCTGCAGCCCCCAGGTGATTGCCAAGCTTTTCCCGGATTTTGAGAGCCAAGGATTTCCCCACGAGGGGCGGGTGGAGGTGAGCCACCTGAGCATATTGGGATCCCAGGAACGGTGGGACTTGCCAGAGGCAGTGATCCCAAAGGGGTTGCGCAAACAGGGGCAGCTCATCCTCACCCTCAGCCATGTCATTCGCTGGCTAGCCGAAACCCTACAAGAAAAGGCTAAAGGGATCCCCAACGTCGCCCTGGACGTATTCCCTGGCTTTGCTGCCCATGAGATCCTCTATGAGGGGGAGCGAGTCATTGGGGTGCGGGTGAGCGACTCCGGCCAGGTTTATGAAGACTGTGTCTTTGCCGAGCTCACTTGTTTTGGCGACAAGGGGTTTATCTCTAAGGATCTGATCGAAAAGTTTCACCTGCGCCCCCGCCCGCAACTGTGGTCAGTGGGGGTCAAGGAGCTGTGGCAGATTCCTGGCTCGCTGCAGGGGCAGGTGTGGCATACCCTGGGCTACCCCGTTTTGGATGGCAGCTTTGGCGGCGGCTTTGTCTATGGTCTCAAAGATAACCGCCTGGCTCTGGGCCTCATCATTGGCCTCGACAGCAAAAATCCCAACCTCAACCCGCAGCAGCGCCTGCAGGAGTTCAAAGCCCACCCCTGGATCCAGTCCCTGATTGCTGGCGGCAAGTTGCTCAAGTACGGGGCGGCTGTCATTCCCGAAGGGGGCTACTACAGCTTGCCCACTCGCTTTGGCGTCGAAGGGGCCTTGCTCTTGGGCGATGCCCTGGGGGTGCTGGATGTGGGCAGCCTGGCCGGGATCAACAACGCCATGGAGACCGGTTACCTAGCAGCGGGCCTCATTCACGACGGCTTCTTGAAAGGAGATCTGCGGATCCAAGAGGCCTACCAAAAGGCGGTGATGGAGAGCTCCGTTGGCCAAGATCTCTACCGTAGCCGCTACTTCCGGGAAGCCTTTTTGGAAAACCCCCATCTGCTGGATGCGTACCTGCCCCAGATCTGCCGCAGCGTGGATGCCGGCCACCCTTGGCTGGGATCCCTGCGCTGGGGCCTGCAGGATCCCGTGCGTCGCGGCAGGGAACTCCTGCGTGCCTATACCCTGCTGACGGGACGGGTCAGCGCCAGCGAGCCACCCCCACGGGGATATGTGGCCCCCCATGCCGCCATCCAGGCGGACTTTGTGGCCCCCAGCGTTGTGGATCCCGAAACATTGACCACTCGAGCGGGCTATTTCTCGCGATCCGAGGCCGTCTTTTTTGCGGATCCCCGCTACCCCGAAGGCAACCGCCATATCCTCGAGTTTAGCGCCGACACCTGCCGCCAGTGCATTGCCACCTACGACAAACTCAACCGCCCTACCCCCTGCGTGGCCGATTGCCCGGCAGAAGTCCACCACATCCGGGAACGCAACGGCCTCCGCTCCCACGCCATGGCTTTGGAAAACTGCATCCAGTGCCGCACCTGCGAGATTGTCTGCCCCTATCTCAACTTGCGGGTTAACCCCAGCTACGAGGGATCCGGCCCCGATTTCTACGGGCTGTAGTGTCCTCTAGGTTGGCTAGGGCAGCTCTCTGGCCAGTTGGGACGGCCAACCACTAGAATCCCAGTCTGGACTCTAGAGGAGACAGTTCTTGGCCAATCCCTTTAGCCAGAGGCAGTCCTCTTGGAGGAGGACGGGGCCCTTTTTGGGTAGCTACACCCTGAGCCTAGATCCGCACCACCTGTGGGTGCCCTTGGCCTGTTTTGGGGATGGGCTCTGTATTTGGCTGGCCTTCGGGGCAGCTTACTGGCTGCGCAGCCTAGGCCCTCACCAGCTTTTGCCGTGGGATGTTTACGCTGGCCTGGGGTTGCTGACCGTTCTCAGCTACTGGGGCGTTCAGGCCGGTTTGGGAGGATACGGCGAATCAAAGCGCCTATCTCGCTTTGAAGAATGGGCCAGCTTGCTGCTGGGGCTGGGGGTGACCTTCGGCCTGGTGCTGGCAGGGGCCTTCTTCGTGCGCTCCGTCTCGCTGTCGCGCTTGGTGGTGGGCTATGCTGGCCTGCTGGCTCTGCTCGGCTTGACGGTAATGCGGGCAGCGCTGCGGCTGGGCATGGGCTGGCTATACGCCCGCGGCCAGGGGCGGCGACGGGTCATCTGGGTGGGATCCGGCTTGCTCTTGGCTGAGGTGCTGGAGCGGCTAGAGCGCTGTCCAGCCTTGGGGTTTGAGGTCAAGGCTTGGGCCGTGGCTGGGGATCCCTCGGCGCCAGAGCCGGGGCCTCTGCAGAAGCTGGAGCGGCTTGAGCCCGCTCATCTGGTGGCCTATGTACAGGCTCACCCTGAGATCCAGGAGGTGTGGTTTGGGCAGCCCCAGTTGGCCTCTGCGCCCCTCTTGCTGAGCTTGCAAGCCCTCTCCGTTCAAGTGCGCCTGGTGCCAGAGCTTCTCAGCTTCTTAACCGTTAACCTCCAGTTCCACTCTCTGGATGGGATCCCGCTGCTGACGCTGCGGCAGCCCCCTCTGCGCTATGCCCACAACCGTTTCCTCAAGCGCGCTGTAGATATCCTAGGGGCCTCCCTGGGTCTGGTGTTGCTTAGCCCGCTCTTCCTGGTCATCGCTCTGCTGGTGGCCTGCAGCAGCCCTGGCCCCATCCTGTATTGGCAGGAGCGGGTAAGCTTGGAGGGGCGGCGCTTTTGGATTGCCAAGTTCCGCACCATGCGGGTAGATGCGGAGGAGCCTGGGCAACCGGGCTGGACGCGCCCTGGGGATCCGCGCCGAACCAAGATAGGAGCCTTTTTGCGCCGCACCAATCTGGACGAGCTTCCCCAGCTTTGGAACGTTTTGAAGGGGGAAATGAGCCTGGTGGGCCCTCGCCCCGAGCGGCCCTACTTCGTGGAGCAGTTTAGCCAGGAGATCCCCAAGTATCCGGATCGGCACTTGGTGAAAAGCGGCCTTACCGGCTGGGCCCAGATCCACGGCCTGCGGGGAGACACCAGCATTGCCCGCCGCACCCAGTATGATCTCTACTATGTGCAAAACTGGTCTCTGTGGCTGGATCTGCGCATCCTGGCCATCACCCTCTGGCAAGGGATCCGCGGACGGTTGAACGGATATTAGGGGTTGCTCATGTCCAACTTGCCCACGCCCCAAGAGCTCCTCTACGAGGGCAAAGCCAAACGGGTCTACCGCACCGCCGATCCCCAGGTTTACCTCTGCCAGTACAAAGACGACGCCACGGCTTTTAATGCCCAAAAGCGGGGATCTATCGCCGGCAAGGGGGAGGTCAACTGCACCGTCTCTAGCCGGGTGTTTGCCTACCTGGCGCGGCAGGGCATCCGCAACCACTTTCTGGCCCAAACCGGCCCCACCGAGATGCAGGTGCGAGCCTTGCACATCCTGCCTTTGGAAGTGGTGGTGCGCAACCGTGCTGCTGGCAGCCTCTGCAAGCGCCTGGGCCTGGAGCGGGGCCTTCCCATCGAGCCACCGCTGGTGGAGTTCTATTACAAAAACGACGCCCTGGGGGATCCCCTGGTGACTCCCGACCACATCCGCCTATTGCAGTTGGCCACGCCAGAGCAAGTGGAGGTTTTGGGATCCCTGGCTTTGGCAGTCAACACTCACCTTCGCGACTTCTGGAGGCGCTGCCGGCTGGAGCTGGTGGACTTTAAGTTGGAGTTTGGCTTGGACGAGGAAGGGCAGATCTGGCTAGCGGACGAAATTAGCCCCGACACCTGCCGTCTTTGGGATCTAGAGGGAGCTGAGCCACGAGTGCTGGATAAAGACCTCTTTCGCTTTGATCTCGGCGATCCGGCAGCCGGCTACCAAGAGGTGCTGCAGCGGGTGCTCCAGGCTACGGATCCCAATCTCCCCTCTCCCTTTGGGAAAGGGGTTGGGGGTGGGGGCTAGAATACTGGCGACATACCCTGCTACACCCGGCACCTTGACGGGATCCCCTGTGACTTCTCCCCGCCCCGACGACCGCTTCCGCCGTCAACTGGCTAATCTACTGGACACCTGGGTGGAGCAGGGGCTAATCCAGCCGGAGCAACGGGATCGCCTGGGGGAGTACTACCAGCTAGAGAGCTTGCCGAGAACAGCCGGCAGCCGCTTTACCCTGTTGCTGCTGCTGTTTGGCGCCGTGCTAGTGGGCTTGGGGGCGATCTCCTTCGTGGCCGCCAACTGGGACGCCATTCCCCGCTGGGCCAGAGCCTTGGGATCCCTGGCTCTCACGCTGGGGCTGCAGGGGGCCGGCTTTCGGCTTAGGCAGCAGGGCTCCCCGCGCTTGGGCAGCGCCTTGTTGATTGCCGGCGAGCTGTCTTTGGGGGCTGCCATTGGCCTGACGGCCCAGTGGGTTCAAATCGGGGGATCCCCGGCGGGCTTGTTCTTGGCCTGGGGGCTGGGCAGCCTGGCCATGGCCTACAGCTTGGTCCACACCCCCAGCGGCATCTTGGCCTGTCTCTTATTCGCCCTGGCTGGGATAACTACCCTGTGGGAGGAGGGGATCGGCTCGGCTCTGGATCCTCTCTACCCCTGGCTGGCCCTTGGCCTATTGCTGCCCCTTGCCTATGGGTGCCGCTCCCGTTGGATCTTGGCTTTGGCATTGGTGAATTTCGGCCTGGCGCTAGAAAGGCTGGCAGGGCGCTGGGACGGGTCTGCAGAAAGCTTGACCCTCTGGCTGCTGCTTGGTCTTGCTGTCGTCTGGGGGCTGGGCTTTTGGCACCAACGCCGTGGGCAGTGGCTAGGCCAGATCTTGACCGGAGAAGATGGCCAGGAGGGCGAGCAGGAGCAAGGCTGGGATCTGGACCCGACGGCGGAGGGGCTGGCCTTCCTGGGGTTGGGCTTTCTCCTCTACCTCTGGAGCTTTCGTGAGCTTTGGGACTGGGATCTCAAACCTGTACCCTTAGTCCAAACTGTGGATCCCTGGGCGGGCCTGTCGGCAGCAGGATTGCTATTGCTAGCCGGTTGGAGCTGGTGGCAGGGCTGGCAGGCAAAGCGATCCCAGCCCGTTTCTGCTTGGCTGAAGGATGCTGCCGTTCTGTTCTCGCTGGTTGCCTTGGTGCTTTTGCTGGGGATCCGCAGCGCCCTGCCTTTGAACCTAACCGCAAAGGTAGCCTTGGCCTTCTTTGCTCCCTGGATCGTGACCCTTTCGCTCGTGGGATTGTCGGTGGTGCTCTGCTGGGAAGGGCTGCAGCAGAGGCGGCGGAGCCGCTTCTGGCAGGGGCTATTGGGCCTGACCTTGGTGGTGCTGACCCGCTTTTTCGAGTACCAGACCAACCTGATGACCAAATCGGCGGTGCTGGTGGTCTGTGGGATCGGCGTGATCTGGCTGGGGCTGAAGTTTGAGAGACGTATCTTCAATGCCTAGGAATCTTTCCTTTGGCTTTCTCAGGAGCTCAAGAGTCAATAGAAGTTGACAAAAAATCGCGACACTTAGGGAACTTACTCTTCTCTGAAAAGTCTTTGTTGGTAGAAAGTTTCTTGGAGAACGTCAATGAAAAAAACAGGCCTGGGCCTAGGTATACTGGCTCTAGTCTCTTTTGGTTTCTGGAGCTATGGCCCTTCCTCGATTGCCTCTGGTAGAGATCTGTTTTGGGGGCACTTTCCGGTAGCGCAAGCTCCAAGGCCGGCTGTGCCAGCAAGGCCCAGGACTCCAGAACCCGCGCCCTCCCCTGCTCCCGAAACTGAGGCCATCGATGAGCTGTTCCGCCAGATCCCCATTCTCCCCTCTCCAAGACCGTTGCCCACGCTCCCCTGCCCTCGGCCCATGAGGTTGCAGTCGGTGAGGCTGCAGGCTCCGCCACCCAGCCCCGCTGTTCCTTTGCAGCCAGAGATTCCAGCCACCATTTGGAGCAATCTCCAGGGTCCTTATGGAACTACAACTGGTCAGAACCAAACCCAAATAAAGTCTTTGCTCACACTTTTCAATGGAATCCTCCTTGTAAAGCAGGCTGCCGGCTGGGAGGTACTCTGACGTTTGCCTACCGCAACAATTTGCCGGCTAGCAGCAACAGTTCTCCGGATGCGGGCAACGACAAGTACTACGTGTATAACGGCGGCACTCTAACTCAATCGGGGTTCCTATACGCTTCACCTGTTAGTTCGACAGGTCAGACTTTTACCAAAACCCTAACGCTCTCGCCCGCTGAAGTTGCCAACAACAAGGTTACGTTGGTGGTTCAAGACGACACGGCTGTCTTGGAAGCTAAGGTGGAGCTCAACTACTGCTGCTGTGAATGTGAGTTCCCTATCTGAGGCAAGTCCTTGGCAGCAGTAACGGCAGAGGGGGGGATCTAAAACTCTCCCTGCCGTTTTTCTTTCCCTTGGCCAGTTTCCCGAGAGCTAGCCAAGAGAATTTAGCAGCGAGCCCGGGCAAAGATCTCCTGCAAGATCTCGTCGGCTCCCTGCTGCTTCAGCTTCTCCGCCAGGGCCACCCCAACCGCTTCCGGATCGGCGGTGGATCCCGTCTGGGTATCGCGGATGAGCCGTCGCCCCTCTAGGTCAGCCACCATGCCGGTCAGGTGCAGCTCTTCCCCTCGAACTTGGCTGTGGACGCCGATGGGCACCTGACAGCCCCCCTCCAGCGCCCGCAGGAAAGCTCGCTCGGCCAAACAGCGGGCTGTCGCCTCCGCATCAGCCAAGGGTCGGATGAGCTCCAGAATCCGCTCGTCCCCCTGCCGGCACTCGAGCCCCAGGGATCCCTGGCCAACCGCGTACAAGAACACACTGGGATCCAGCACCTCGTGGATCCGGTCGGTTTTGCCCAGCCGCTTTAGGCCGGCCACCGCCAAAATCAGGCCGTCGTACTCCCCCCGCTCCAGCTTGGCCAAGCGCGTGTTGAGGTTGCCCCGCACGTCCTTAAACTGCAAGTGGGGAAAGGCGTGGCGCAGTTGGGCCAGTCGCCGCAGCGACGAAGTGCCAATCACCGTCCCTTCGGGCAGGGTGGCCAGTTGGTAGCCACGCAGCTCCTCCCGCAGCACCAGCGCGTCCAAAGGATCCTCCCTTTGCGTAATCGCCCCTAGTACCAGGCCTTCCGGCAAACGGGTGGGCAAATCCTTGAGGCTGTGCACTGCCAGATCGCTGCTGCCGTTGAGCAGACTGACCTCCAACTCCTTGGTAAACAAGCCCTTGTCTCCAATTTTGGCTAGCGCCACATCTAGGATGATGTCTCCCTGAGTGGAAAGCGTGTGCAGCTCCAGCGGCAATCCTGGATGGTGGGCCTGCAACTGTCCCATTACCCAGTAGGTCTGGGCCAAAGCCAGCTCGCTTTTGCGGGAGGCGATCCGCACTGGCTGGGCAGCCCCTGCCGAGGGTTGCCAGGGAGTTGAGGCCAGTTCGCTCATGACTGCTGCAAAATCCGAGAACACCGTCTTTCACGCTAACTGACTTCGCGCCGCCGCAGGGCAGCGACCTTCAAGATCCTTAACCAAAGCTGCCATTGCCCCCAGCCCAGACTTTACTGCAGGGATCCCAGCCGGTAGGATAAAGTAGGTGAGTTCGCCGGCTCAGCAGGAGAGGATTTAGTCGGTTGAGCTTCTCTTCCCCAAGTCCAGAGTTTTTGAGGGGAGATTTCCCCGTCTGCTTGGTCATCTGCCTGGCATAGGTCTTATGGAAGAAAACAACGTCGGCAACGGCACTCAGTTACTGCTCAAGCGCACCATCCCTGTTAAGGTGGTGGTCACCCCCCTTTGGAAGAAAGAAATGCGGGAGCAATTGGAGCGGCAGATTGAAGCCACCGATGCTCAGATACAGCAACTGGAGTTTCAGGGTAAGCGGGCCATTGCCGAAATCGAAAAACAAAGCCCTAACCCTAATAGCCCTCAGGTGCTCCAGCAGGTGGAAGCGGTGAAAAGCCGCGTGAACGAGCAAAAGATTAGGCTCTTGGATCAGAAAAACCAGTTGCTCCAGCAGCTCAACCAACTGAGCGACCTGGAACTGAACCAGGAGGTGCTGCAGGGCAGCGTGGAGAGCTTCTTCTACGTGCAAAAGGGAGACAACCTGATTCAGAAAATGCAGGTGGAGATCCTGCTTGAAGATGGGGTCATTAAGGAAATTCGCGGCAACCCATGAGCTCCCCATTGGGGCAGGAGGGATCCCTTGCTGCAGGGGTGGCAGCCTAAGAGCTTAGGTTTTCAGCCCAACTCGGTGACAACCCAGTGGTGACTAATGATTAACGACCTCTGAACAGCCGCCAGGCCTAGGCTTAGGCAAGCCGGTTGATTTGGGCAAAGCTGTTCGACAAGATACTCCCCATGTCTGAGTTTGTCTGGTCAGAGGCGGTTCCCCTAGAGGATCTGGATCTCCCCGAGTGGTTGCTCACCTCAGCCCAGCGCCGCCGGCTTAAAGCTCTGCTAGTTTTGGCGATGGTGTGGGGGGTAGTGAGCCTGATGCATCAGGTAGCCGTGGCCCGTTGGCTTACTGTTGGCCTAGCTACCTTCATGGTTATCCACGTCAACCGCCTGTTTCGCCTGCAGCCGGCAGACCCGCCGCCTCCCTTACGGCTTCACCCCCTGGAAACCCCAGCTAGAGACGAGGTTGACAAGGGATCTCCCAACCTTCCCTCAGAGGCTTTGGCCTTGCAGGAGCCACCTCTGCCGCGGGTAACGGTGCTGATCCCGGCCAAAAACGAGAGCGCTGTGCTACCGCGGCTGCTGCACAGCCTTAGCCAGCTGGACTACCCTCGCAGCCATCTAGAGCTCTGGGCCATTGATGACGCCAGCAGCGATGCCACCCCAGACATCCTGCAGGAGGCCCAAAAATGGCTGCCGCACCTCCGAGTTTACCGGCGGCCCCCAGGGCGAGGGGGCGGAAAGTCTGGTGCCCTTAACGAGGTCCTCCCCCTGACCCAGGGAGAGATTATCCTTGTCTGTGATGCCGACGCCATTGTGCCCTCGGATCTACTGGTTCGCACCCTGCCTTTATTTGCTCAGCCTCCTCGTCCTGGTCGGCGGGCAGTAGGTGCTGTACAGGTGCGCAAAGCCCTGAGCAACCCCAACGTCAACTTCTGGACGCTGGGCCAGGTGGCAGAGATGGCCTCCGACGCCTACTTGCAACAGCAGCGGGTACTCATCGGGGGTATTGGCGAACTGCGGGGCAACGGCCAATTGGTACGGCGGGATGTTCTGGAAAAGTGCGGCGGCTGGAACGAAAGCACCCTCACTGACGACCTGGATCTCACCTTGAAGCTCCACCTAGCAGGGGTGGATATTGCCTTCCTCACCGAGCCCGCTATTGTCGAAGAGGGGGTTACCTCTTGGAAAAGCCTTTGGTACCAGCGCTGTCGTTGGGCAGAAGGGGGTTACCAGCGTTACCTTGACTATTGGCCAGGGATCCTCAGCGGGCGCCTAGGCATGGCCAAGAGCGTTGATCTCTGGGCTTTCTTTATCTCCCAGTATCTGCTGCCTATGGCTTTGGTTCCCGATACCCTCTGGGTGCTGTTGACGGGCCACTCTTCAGTGCTGCTTCCCCTGAACGCTCTAGTTATGGGATCCCTGACCCTGGCCTTCTATCGCGGCCTACGCCAGGTGGAGGGGCTACGCGGGCGGCAACTGTGGTGGCGTACGGTCCTGGGGTTGCTCTACATGCTCCACTGGCTGCCGGTTATGATTGTCACCACGGCTCGGATGTGTGTGCAACCCAAACAGCTGAGGTGGGTGAAGACCGTTCACTATGGCCACTGAACCTGCTCTGTTTTTCCCTGCCATCCTGGTATCCTAGTTCAAACGCAGCTACTCCCTACCCAGCCTAAGTATGGCTCGCCTCTACTACGATACCGACGCCAACCTAGAGTTCCTAAACGGCCAGGCGGTGGCCATCATTGGCTACGGCAGCCAGGGGCACGCCCACGCTCTCAACCTGCGCGACAGCGGTGTCAACGTCCTCGTCGGCCTCTACCCCGGCAGCCCCTCTTGGCCCAAAGCCGAGCAGGAGGGGTTGACCGTCAAGACCGTGGCCGATGCCGCTGCTGCCGCTGACTGGGTGATGATCCTCTTGCCGGATGAAGTCCAAAAGGCTGTCTTCCAAAGCGAGATCCGCCCCCATCTGCGGCCGGGCAAGGTGCTTCTATTTGCCCACGGCTTCAACATCCACTTTGGCCAGATCCAGCCCCCCCCGGATATCGACGTCATCATGGTGGCTCCCAAAGGCCCTGGTCACCTGGTGCGGCGCACTTACCTAGAGGGGCAGGGGGTGCCCTGTCTCTTTGCTGTCTATCAGGATGCCTCCGGGATGGCGCGGGAGCGGGCTATGGCCTATGCCAAGGCGATTGGCGGCACTCGAGCTGGCATCCTCGAGACCACCTTTCGGGAAGAGGCCGAGACCGATCTCTTCGGCGAGCAAGTGGTGCTCTGCGGCGGCCTTACGGCCCTGATCAAAGCGGGGTTTGAGACGTTGGTGGAAGCAGGCTATCAGCCGGAGCTGGCCTACTTCGAGTGCCTGCACGAAGTTAAGTTAATTGTGGATCTCATCGTCGAGGGGGGGCTGGAGAAAATGCGCCAGAGCATCTCCAACACGGCGGAATACGGCGACTACACCCGTGGCCCCCGCCTCATCACGGAGCAAGTCCGTGCCGAGATGAAGCGCATCCTTGCTGAGATCCAAAGTGGCCAGTTTGCCCGCGAGTTTGTCCTAGAAAACCAGGCAGGTAAACCCGTGTTGACTGCGATGCGCCGCCGCGAGGCCGAGCACCCCATTGAGAAAGTGGGCAAGGAGCTGCGGGCCATGTTTAGCTGGCTGAAAAAGTAAGAAGTTCTTGCTAGGCAGGTCTTGTGCTGGATCTAAAGCTGCTGCGGGATCGCCCGGAAGAAGTGCGCCAAGCCCTGAGCAAGCGCGGGGCCGTCGCCGATTTGGACAGGATCCTAGAGCTGGATGGCAAGCGGCGCCAGTTGGAGACCCGGCGCGTTGCTCTGCAGGCCGAAAGCAACAGCCTTGGCAAGAAAGTGGGCGAGCTCATCCGGCAGGGGGCGGATCCCCAGGGAGCGGAAGTGACGGCCCTGCGGCAGCAAGGAGCAGATCTCAAGGCTGAGATTGCCCAGCTGGAACAGCGGGAGCGGGAGCTGGAGGAGGAGATACGGACTCTTCTCCTCACCCTGCCCAATCTGCCCTTACCCAACGTGCCAGTGGGCCAGGATGAGACGGAAAACGTGGAGGTGCGCCGCTGGGGGGATGCGCTAAAACCCACCCACCCCGTTCTTCCCCATGACGAGATTGCCGAGAAGCTGGGCCTCTTGGAGGTTGGCCGTGCCGTCAAGGTAGCCCAGAGCCGCTTTGTGGCCATGGTAGGGGCAGGAGCAGCTCTGGAGCGGGCTTTGATTGCCATGATGCTGGAGCGCCACATTGCCGCTGGCTACACCGAGGTGATCCCTCCTTTTTTGGTCAACAGCGCCGCCTTAGAGGGGACAGGGCAACTGCCCAAGTTTGCCTCAGAGAGCTTTCGCTGTGCTGAGGACGACCTCTGGCTAATCCCAACGGCAGAAGTGCCCCTCACGAACCTGTACCGGGATGAGGTGATCCCGGCCGAACGTCTGCCGCTTTATTTTTGTGCCTACACACCTTGCTTTCGCCGCGAAGCCGGCAGCTATGGCCGGGACACCAAGGGCCTAATCCGGCTGCACCAGTTTCAAAAGGTAGAGTTAGTCAAGATTACCCATCCCCAGCAATCGGAGGCCGAGCACGAAAAACTCGTGCAGGATGCTGAGGCCATCTTACAGATGCTGGAGCTGCCCTACCGGGTGGTGGAGCTGTGTACCGGCGATCTCGGTTTTTCGGCGGCCCGCTGCTTCGATCTGGAAGTGTGGTTCCCCTCCCAAAACCGCTACCGTGAGATCTCCAGTTGCTCCAACTGCTGGGATTTCCAGGCCCGCCGCGCCAACCTGCGCTACAAAGAGGCTGGGCAAAAGGGTACCCACTTCGTCCACACCCTCAATGGCTCCGGTTTGGCGGTGGGACGGACTCTAGCCGCTCTGTTGGAAAATCACCAGCAGCCAGACGGCTCGATCCGCATTCCCCAGGCGCTGCGTCCTTTTCTAAGCCCTCGCTTCCTAACAGAAGACGGCACTCTCCAGAGTGCTCCCTGAGCCTTTCTATAGACTTCTTGTTCAGGAAGGAAGGGCGCTGCCGAGGCTTAAGCTAGCCTGGACTAAGTGCCCCTTCTCAGGCAGGGGATCATGTTGCCAAAGCATCGTCCCAAGCAACTGTCACTGGGCCCTCTGGAGTCGGAGATCCTTGAAATCCTTTGGGATCTCGGCAGTGCCAGCACTCGTCAAATCCACGAGCGCATTCTGGCCGACCCGGATCGGGAGCTGGCTTATGCCTCGGTAACCACCGTTTTGCGGCGCCTGAGCCAAAAGGGCTGGGTGAGCTGTGAGCGGCGCACCGATGCCGAGGGGCGGTCTTTGCCAATGCTGTGGCGGCCTCGTCTCTCTCGCCAGGAAGCTGCTAGCCTAAGAGCCTTTGCCCACTTGCAGCAGTTTTTGGCGGTGAGCGACCCAGACACCGTGGCCGCCTTTGCCGACAGCCTGGATCAGGCCAGTGTTTCCCAGTTGCAGGCAATTGCCGAACGGCTGCGAGCAGCCCGCCAGGCTAGGAGGGATCCCCAGTGAGCCACCTGGGCATGTTGCTGTTGGGCTTGGCCTTCAGTTGGCTGTGGCGAGCCCAAGTGCGGCTAGATAGGGCGGGCTCCTGGGCGCAGCGCTGGCAGTGGGCCTGGATCCACTTCTTGCTGCCGCCCCTGTTTTTGCTAACAACCGCCCTGGCTTTGGCCTGGATGGGGCCACGGGGACAAATGGCTGGAGCGGGAGGGTGGTTTTCCTACGGCTGTGCGCTGTTGGTACTGGCGGCGGCCGCAGGCTTGGCCCTGCGCTGGATTGGGGAGTACTGGTGCTCCTGTCAACGCGCCCACCGGCAGGCCCTGGCGCAGGTGAATTTGTGTGGCTTTTCGGCTTACGTTTTGGACTTGGAGATCCCTTTTGCCGCTCAGGTAGGCGTGTGGAACTCGCAACTGGTAGTTAGCCGCGGCCTGCTGCAGCAGTTGGATGAAGAACACCTGCGGGCAGTGCTGATCCACGAAGAGGCCCATCGCCACTACCGCGATACCCTGTGGATGTTGGCGGTGGGCTGGCTGCGCCGCCTTAGCGCTTGGCTGCCGAATACGGAGCTTCTCTGGCAGGAGTTGCTGACCCTGCGGGAACTGCGAGCGGATCGCTGGGCAGCCCAGCGGGTGGATCCCTTGGTGCTGGGAGAGGCGCTGCTGCAGGTGGTGAGCTATGGGAGGGGACAGCAGCCGTCAAATGCCTGGGTTGGCTTTGCCCTGGAAATGGACCCCCCTCCAGGAGGGCGCCTGCAAGAGCGCATTGAGGCTTTGCTGCAGCCCAAAGGGCCTGAGGTCTCCGGGCCCTCGCCGTCTCGGGAGAGTTGGGGTTGGCTAGGGTTGGCGCTGTTGCCCCTGCTCGCTATTCCCTTTCACACCTAAAAGTCCAGGTCTGCCTACTGGCTGCTGCACAGGGGTGGGCAGGTCTTCTTGAGGGCTGAGGGTCTCCAGCGCTGGCAAGGCTGAACCTGGCATTGCCGCAGGGGCAGGGCTCGCGGCGGGATTGACAAGAGCCAACTCCTGCAGCGCCGCTTGGGCTGGCTGAAACTGGGGGTCTAGCTCTAGGCAGCGCTGCCAACTAGCCTGGGCCGCTTCCCGCTGGCCAGTCCGCAGTTGGGCTAGCCCCAAGGTATGCCAAAAGGCAGGCCGCTGGGGCTCCAGTTCTGTGGCCCGTTGGGCGTCGGCTAAAGCCAGCTCCAATTTCCCCAGCTTCAGGGCTTCCCAGGCGCGGTTGTTGAGGGCCACTGCGTCCTCGGGGGTCAGCTGCAAAACCCGCGAGTAGGCCTCCACCGCTTTTTCTGCCTCTTTCAGGTCGCCATAGACCAGTCCTAAGGCAAACCAGCCCCAGGGATCCTGCTCATTGAGGCTGGTTCTCTGCTGACTGGCAGCAAGGGCCTCCTCCAGCCGACCCAAGCGCCGCAGGCTTGTGATCTGGCCAAACCAGCAGGCTACGCTGCCAGGACGCTGCTGCAGTAGGCGTTGGAACTGCTCCAAACTAGCCTCGTACTGCCCCAACGCTTGCAGAACCGCCGCCAGGGCATAGCGGGCCGGAAAGTTCTCTGGCTGGATCTTCAGGGCCTCCTCGAAGTGGATGCAGGCCTCTTTGAGGTAGCCCAATTTCTGGAAAGCCACGCCGCGGGCATACCAGCCTTTGGGGTTGTCAGGGTCATAGCGCAGGGCGCGTTCCAGGGCTTTGCTGGCTAACCGGTACTGCCCCAGGCGCAACAGGGCCACGCCCAAGTTGTATAGCGTCACGGGATCCCGACGGCGCAGTCGCAGCGAGCGCTTGTAACACTCAATGGCTGAGCGCAGCCGCTGGCAGTGGAGCAGAGCATTCCCTTGGTAGCGCCAGACCCGCGCGCTCCTGGGATTGAGCTTCAAGACCCGGGCAAAACTGGCCGCCGCTGCACTGGGCCGCCGCAGCCGTCGCAGGGCAATCCCACGCGCCAACCAGCTGCGGGGTTGCTTGGGGTTATGTCGCAACGCCTTGTTCAAGCTGTTGAGGGCCAGCTTTGGCCGTTTGAGTTGCAGCAGACGAATGCCGCGATTGTGCCAGGCCAAGGCATCTTCGGGGTTGCTCTCCAGCACCCTGTCGTAGTTGACCACCGCCGCTTTGTACTGGCCCAGGCGCCCCAGAATTAGGGCCAAGCGCAGCCGCGTCTCCTCGTCATAGGGGTTAATGCTCAGGGATCCGTGGTAGCTGTCGATTGCCTCGCGGTAGCGGCCTAACTGCACCAACACGTCGCCGCGCCGACTCCAGGCCAGGGCAAAGTTGGGATCCATGTTCAAGGCGCGGTCGTAGGCAGCTAGAGCCTCGGTTAGGTTGCCTCGCTTGCGCCACTCCTCCGCTCGCTCAAACTGGATATCGGCGCTATTCCACTGAAACAGGCGCTGAAGAAATTGCAAAATGGCAATCTTGCGTGCCCCTTCCTCTGGTGTAGCGGAAGGCAGTTCGCCGGTGGCAATGCGCAGGATGGCTAGCTGAATGGCTCGTAGAAAAGCTTGGAACCCCCGCACTTCCTCATCCTCAGGAGGTTCCTCACGGCGGCGGTAGTGCAGCCGAAATCGCTGGAGATCCCCAGGGGCGGGAAAGCTGGGGTCCAAAAAGTGCATCAGCTCGCGGGCCCGGTACTCAAACAGCACCGGGTCTTCCTCAGAGCCGCTAAAATCCACCAGCGGCGCTTCTGCCAGGGGCTGAGGCAGCTCAGTGGGCGTGTGGAGCAGGGTCAATAGACGCTGGTTTTGCCGGGGCGGGGCGTGGGAGAAGCCACTGTAGAGCTCATCTCGGGGCCAGGGATTGGCAACAAACTCCGGCGAGGCCACCACCCCAATCCAGCGGCACTGCTCGATGGCCAGTTGCAGTTCCAGCTTGCGGTTATCCCCGGGTTGCAGCATCCAGCGATCGAACCAGACCTTGAACCCCTCTTGGTCCAGCCGCTCGGCCAGTTGCCGTACCCAGCGGGTCTGGGCGCGGTGGTAGCGCAGGAAGAGATCGAATTTGTAGGGTCCTGAGGACATGAACGCCCCCTTGCTGCCTCCTTCCAGCTTATCTTTGCTACTGCCTCAGTGGCTTGGGGCTGTAAAATATCGCGAGGACAGCGCTCCCCCTCCCAGCGCTTCTGTGCTGCGTCTTTTTCCGTGAAACCCGTTCCCCTTGGCACCCGTGGCACTTGGCAAGGGATCCCTGGCCCTGAGCACACGGCAGAGGCCCTGGGCAACCCGGGTGTGCAGGTCATCGCCTCCCCGGCTCTGTTGGCGCTGATCGAGCGATGTGGCCACACCACCTTGCAGCCCTTCTACGAGGCAGAAGAAGCTGCCGTCGGGATCCGCTTTGCCCTGGAACACCGCTCGGCGGCGGTAGTGGGGGATCCCTTGCAGGTTGAGGTTGAAGTCGTGGCTGTGGAGGGAAGGCGCGTTCAGTTTCAGGCAGAGATCACCCAGCAGGGGCGACTGGTGATGCAGGGATCCTATACCTGTCAGGTGATTGATTTGCCCCGTTTTCTAGCCCGCTATGGATTGACGGCAGGGGATCCCAGTCGGTGCTCAAGCTCCTAGGGGGATAGCTGCTGGCCAGCTTTGCGGGAGTTTGCCTCATGGGGCAACCTCGCCAACAAGCTAGGGGGCTAGCGGCTACCTTCTTCTATCCAGAGCGCGGCAGACGCTGTCTTTACAGAGATCCACCCCCAAGCAGAGCCCCAGAGCAAACCCCTGCTAGACTGTTGAATTGAATTAAAAAGCTGGCCAGTCTTCTGATGCAGGCGCTCCAGGTTGAACGGTCGGTAGGGGGGGAGAGGACATCGTGGCAACGGGGGCCTACGCACTGGTGGATAGCTTACATCGCCATGGGGTGCAGCACATTTTCGGCTATCCGGGAGGAGCAATCCTGCCCGTTTACGACGAGCTGTACAAGGCCGAATCCCAAGGGCTACTCAAGCATTTCCTAGTCCGCCACGAACAGGCCGCTGCCCATGCTGCCGATGGCTACGCCCGCGCTACCGGCAAGGTGGGGGTGTGCTTTGCCACCTCGGGGCCGGGGGCAACCAATTTGGTGACAGGCATCGCCAACGCCATGATGGACTCTGTGCCTCTGGTGGCCATTACTGGCCAGGTGCCCCGCCATTTGATTGGTACTGATGGCTTTCAGGAGACTGACATTTTTGGCATCACCCTGCCCATTGTCAAACACTCCTACGTGGTGCGCGACCCCCGGCAGATGGCCCGGATTGTGGCCGAGGCCTTCCACATCGCCAGCACGGGGCGACCCGGTCCAGTGTTGATCGACATCCCCAAAGATGTGGGCCTGGAAGAGTTCGACTACCAGCCGGTCAGTGAGGTCCATATCCCCGGCTACCGGCCCACTGTGCGGGGCAACCCTCGCCAGATCCACGCGGCAGCCCAACTTATCCTGCAGGCCAAGCGACCCTTGCTCTACGTGGGCGGCGGGGCCATCATCTCCGGAGCCCATGCTGAGATTGCGGAGCTGGCCCACACTTACCAGATCCCGGTAACCACCACCCTCATGGGCAAGGGGGCCTTTGATGAGAATGATCCCCTCTCAGTGGGGATGCTGGGCATGCATGGCACGGCCTACGCCAACTTTGCTGTTACCGAGTGCGACCTGCTCATTGCCCTTGGAGCTCGCTTCGACGACCGTGTAACCGGCAAGCTGGACGAATTCGCCAAGCATGCCAAAGTTATCCACGTCGATATCGACCCAGCGGAGGTGGGCAAAAACCGCGTCCCTGACGTGCCGATTGTGGGAGATGTGCGCACCGTTTTGGTGGAGCTGTTGGCGCAGCTAAGCAAAATGCCCTACACCCCTGGCCAAACGCAAGCTTGGCTGGCGCGGATCGAGCGCTGGAAACGGGAGTACCCCTTGCAGGTGCCCTCCTATGAGGGCGTGATCGCCCCGCAGCAGGTCATTGAGGCGTTTCGGCGCCATGCTCCCCATGCCTACTACACCACTGATGTGGGTCAGCACCAAATGTGGGCGGCCCAGTTTCTGCGCACTGGACCCCGCCGCTGGATCTCCAGCGCCGGCTTGGGCACCATGGGCTACGGCTTTCCAGCAGCCATAGGAGTCAAGGTGGCCCTGCCTCACGAGGAAGTCATCTGCATCAGTGGCGATGCCAGCTTCCAGATGAATATGCAGGAGCTGGGCACAGTGGCCCAGTACGGCATTGCCACTAAGGTGGCCATTATCAACAACGGCTGGCAAGGCATGGTGCGGCAGTGGCAACAGGCTTTCCACGGCGAGCGCTATTCTCACTCCGACATGGCGGCGGGCATGCCAGATTTTGTCAAGCTGGCCGAAGCCTTTGGTATCAAGGGCATGCGCGTCGATCACCCCGATCAAGTGGACGACGCTATCCAGGAAATGCTGCGCCATGAGGGGCCAGTAGTGGCTGATTTTGTGGTCAAGCGGGATGAGAACTGCTACCCAATGGTGCCTGCCGGCAAGGCCAACTACCAGATGATTGGTCTGCCGGAAAAGCGACAACTGGAGCAGGCCGCCGAGTTGATCTATTGCCCCAACTGCGGCGCCAAGAACCCCAGCTCGCACAAGTTCTGCCCCGAGTGTGGCGCCAAGCTCTAGAGCCAGGGATCCCTGCAGAGATCCCCGGCTTTGGAACTCCAGCCCTTCTGGGCACTCTAGAGGGGCCGGTAAACCCGGTAGTTGATATTGGGGAAGATGTTGTCCATATATTCCACCTTGGCCAGCCACTGCTCATCTTCGGGCGTAACTTTTTCCCGCCGAAACTGACCCGCTTGAATCTTCTCGTAGAGGTGGTTGAAGCGCAGTAGGTGAGACTTGGTGCGCCGTACCGCGTAGGGAACCATCGTCCCCGTGCGCATGATAAAAGCCCAGTCCGAGGATTGAGCTAGCATCAGCTCCCGCGCCGCCTGGTTTAGGGCTCGCCACTCCAGCTCATCGGCAGGCTCACGGCGGCTCAGCTCAATCATGCGCTCGGTAGCCTTGTGGAGGTGGGGATAGATCCAGGCATTGGTGGGGTTGAGCCAGTACTCGTGGAAGCCGCGCGCCCCCCAGCTAGACTGAGCAGGTTTGCACACCTGGTGGGTAGGGTTCTCCCGCAGGTACTCCGCCAGGTGGGTCATGCGATAGGTATTTTGGTCAAAGTAGCTCTTGCGGATGAGGAAATCCAAAAACCAGGGTCCCTCATACCACCAGTGACCGAAGAGCTCGGCATCGTAAGGAGCCACCACCAACGGCGGACGCCCCATGACGCTGGACAAGTACTCGATTTGCCGTTGGCGGTTGAACATGAAGTTGCCTGCATGTTCGGCTGCTTTCTCTCGCGCCCAGTAGGGATCGTAGAGTTCCTTTTGCCCCAGATCCAGGTTGCGCCCGGTGATGCGGTGGTACTTGATGCCGGTGTTCTTCCGCTGGCCATTGGGCATGATGTAGGGCTTGATGTACTCGTAGTCGGCCTCGTACCCCAGGTCTTTGTAGAACTCGCGATAGACGGGATCCCCAGGGTAGCCTACCTCCGCCGACCACACCTGCTGGGAAGACTCGTGGTCGCGACCGAAGACGGCAACGCCGGTCTCAGTAAAGATGGGGGCGTACATGCCGTAGCGGGGCCGTGGCTTGGCATATAGCAGGCCGTGGGCGTCGGTAATCATGTAGCGCAGCCCAGCATCGGCCACCATCCGCTCCAACCCCTGGTAGTAGGCGCATTCGGGTAGCCAGACCCCCCGTGGCCATTGGCCAAAGTGCTCGTTGTAGTGCTCGCAGGCTACTATCAACTGCGCCCAGACTGCCTGGGGATACATCTGCATCAGGGGCAGGTAGGCATGGGTAGCGGCGCAGGTGATGATCTCCAGGTTGCCGCTGTCCTGAAACTGCTTGAAGGCCTGCACCAGATCCCGGTCGTACCGCTCCCAGAGATCCCGCACCATGGCAAATTGCTTGATGTAGTGCTCCGCCAGGTAGCGAATGTGGCCGTTGTGGGCATTCTTGTCGTACTCCAGTTGGGCTAGCTCTTCCAACTTGGTGAGGTAGTGGTCGTAGCGCTCCTGCAGCAAGGGATCCCGCAGCATCGACACCAGAGGTGGCGTCAAGGACATGGTGAGGCGAAAGTCAATGCCATCTCTCCGGAGCCCCTCGAACATGTGCAGCAGCGGGACATAGGTCTCGGTAATGGCTTCGTAGAGCCATTCCTCTTCCAGTACAAAGTCCTGCTCGGGGTGGCGCACAAAGGGCAGGTGCGCGTGGAGTACCAGGGCAAGATAACCCAAACTCATAGGTAGAAGATAGCGGAGTAAGCTCGCCTTCCTGGGCAATAAAAAAGAGCGGGATCGCTACCTATCGTCCAGCATTTCCCCCTTGCGGTCAAGGGCGGGGATCGCTGGGGATCGCTGGCTGGATCAGCGGTGACGAATGAACTCGTAGATCTCTAGGTATTCTTTGCCGGGGTAGTTCCAGGAGTAGTCATAGCTCATGCCCTGGATTTGCAGCTGGCGAAACTGGTCGGGAGCGGTGTACCACAGGTCAATGGCCCGATCCAGCGCCGACTCCAGAGCCGCGTGATCTGTGTGGTAGAACACGTAGCCATTGCGTTGCTCCGGCAATTTGCGAGTGTCGTAGTCGCGGTCGAAAACCGTATCCGCCAGGCCGCCCACCCCTCTCACCACGGGCACTGTGCCGTACTTTAAGCCAATCATCTGCGTCAGTCCGCACGGTTCGTAGTGGCTGGGCACCACGAGGATATCTGCCCCTGCATAGATAAGGTGGGAGAGCTCTTCGTTGAAAGCTAACTCGATGTGAACATCGGGGTTGTCGTTGAGATAGCGTTTCTCATGGGCAAACCAGGCGCCAATTCCTGGCTCGGTGGCGGATCCCAGCAGGACAAACTGAGCATTTTTAAACAAGGAGCGATAGATGGCATGATGCACCAGATGTACGCCCTTTTGCTCATCTAGCCGCCCGATATAGGCCACAATAGGCTTGTCAACATCGCGTAGCCATAGCCGCTCCCGCAGGGCTTTCTTGTTTTTGGCCTTGTTTTCTAAAGTCTGTGCAGTGTATTGAAAAGGGATAAAACGGTCAATCTCGGGGTTCCAAATGTCGTAGTCAACGCCGTTTAAAATGCCGCGAAACTTGTGCTGGTGCAAGTAGAGCGTGTGTCCCAGTCCATAGCCGTAGTCGCCAAATCGTGCTTCCAGGGCGTGGGTGGGTGAGACTGTTGTTACAAAGTTGGAAAAGACAATCCCCCCTTTCATAAAGTTGAGGACAAAAGGGTTGAAGTTATCGCGCAAGCGGTCGTAGTGGAAGTAATAGGGCTCGCGATTGAGTCCCGTGGCCCACAGAATTTCTGGCCCCCCAAAGCCCTGATGCTTAAAGTTGTGAATGGTGTAGCACACCCGCTGGTTTTCCATGCCGTGGTACTTGTAAATCTCAAACAGCAGCACCGGCACCAGGCCTGTCTGCCAGTCGTGACAATGGATGATGTCGGGGCGCTTGTTGCTTTTGAGGAGAAACTCCAGGGCAGCCTTGCTGAAAAAGGCAAAGCGCATGTTGTCATCTGGGCAGCCGTAATAACAGCCGCGGTTAAAAAAGTTATCGCTGGAGTGGGGCTCAATGAAAAAGCAAAGGCGGCCATGCACCCAGCCGCAGTACACCGAGCAGTGAATAGCCCCGCCATACCAGGGCACCCAGAGGTCGCGGTAGGCGTCGTGCAGGCCCCAGATTTGGTCGTAGCGCATGACGTCGTATTTGGGCAGAATCAGCTCGACGCAGTGCCCCCGCACTTCTAGCTCCCGGCTGAGGCCGTACACCACATCCCCCAGCCCACCTGCCTTGATGACTGGGGCACATTCCGACGCAATCTGCACGATGTACATTTCGCAATCCCCTGCAGCATCGCCTTACCTTTCTTCACAAAATAATCCCTCCCCCCTTGTGAGCAGATCTCCCGCAAGGCTAAAAAAGGATCCCGCTGGCGGGATCCACGGAGAGCTACTTCCAGGGTTGGCCAGGGGCTCCCTCAATACCACTGCTGGGCGTAGAGGCGCTGCACCAAGTAGAACACCAACAGGGGCACATCGACGCGGCGCTCGTCGATCATAAAAGACTCGAGGGTGCTGGCCGGAGATCCTGCAGTAGTGCAGCGGAAGAACTTACGGCCGTTTAGGGATCCCTCGGCAAAGAGGACGCTAAACTGCTTCTGGCCGCCGGCAAAGGAGCCAATCAGCGTCTTGCCTTCCAGGCGCAACTGCAAATCGTGGACGCCGCGTTTTTGAAAAGCGGCAATGGCCGCCGGGATCACCTCTTCTGTAATCAGTTGCTCGAAGGGTTTTTCTTCTTTGACTTCTTTGGCGGGTTTTTTCGCAGCAGCCTTGGGAGGGCGGGTTGCTTCCTCAGCAGGCTTGGCGACTTCGGCGGCAGTTTCCTGGGCGGGAGTAGGTTCTCCAGACATGGGCTGGACTCCGATAACAGCTAGTGGGGAAGGGGAAAGAAGCTAGCTTTTGGGAATGTACTGATCCACAACTTTTTCCGCAGGGATCTGGGGAAAGCCTAGGCTGTAGTTGAGGGTGCGCCCTTGCAGGTTGTAGGCAATCTCCCCTTGACGAAGCAGGGAGCGGATGAAGTGCTCCAGCTCAGACCCGATGCGCCGCAGGTTGTACTCCGTCAGATCCCGGCCTCGGTACTCCTCCACCAATTCCTCGAAGCGGGCATAGACCTTCTGCAGAGCAGCGTCGTTCCAGACTAGCTCGTTATCGGGATCCACATCGAGGGTCAGCACATCGTCGCGGGGCACCAAGCGGTTGTCCGCCGTCACCTCGCCAGCAAAGATGTGAACGTGGCGGGTGGTGCACTTGAGCATGGCAGTTGCTCCGGTTGTAATCCTACACTTTTCCTCAGGGTATCACTCCTAGGGGTGTGTGGGACACCTGGATCTCCGCCGCCAATGGAGGGGAAGAGGCAGGATCCCTAGAGTGCAGGTGGGGCAGGCAGGGACTTCGACGTCCAAGGGGGGATCAGCCAGCTACAAAGACAGCCATCGATGCGAATAGGTCATACCTAGGCGGCATCCTTTTCAGGCACCTTCTCTGCCTTTGGCTTCTCAGCGCTAGTAGGAGACTCCTCCTCACGGCTGGGGTTATTCATCTCTTCCTTAAAGCTGCGCAAGGCTTTGCCAAGGGCGCTGCCCAACTCTGGCAGCTTCTTGGGGCCAAACACCACCACTGCGATCAGCCCAATCACCGCCAGCTCTGGCAGGCCCATGCCAAAGATGCTAACAGCCAGGATAGGTTTGCTCAACAGCAGGATAGCCATAAATCCTCAGAACCTGAAAAACAGAACAGGCTGACCAACCCAGCTTGGAAAGGGATTGCCCGTCTCACTCTAGCAAGTTCTCCCTTCCAGGAGAAAGCGCTTGGCTCCTGCTTTCTTGGGAGCTGGTTCTCGAGGAGGATAATGTCAAGGCAAGCTGGAGAACTCCTAGCGGGGACGCTCGAGCTAGAGCGGTAGCCAGCCGTCGTTAGACTGAGATCAAGGGTCTGCTGGGGGTTGCCATGGGCTTTCTCCTGTCTGCCGAGCAAGTGGTTCAGTTTGTTACCAACCAATGGCAGGATCCCTATGCTGTTTTGGGGCCACAGCAGATAGAGCAGGGGGAGGTGTCCTTCTGGCTGGTGCGTGCCTTGGTGCCTAACGCGCGGCAGGTTTGGCTGGTGGAACGTGCCACTGGGCAGGCCCACCCCATGCAGCCGCTGCATCCAGAAACCCTGTTTGAGCTGCGCTTCGAGCCAGGAACCCCCCTGCCAGACTACTTTTTGCGAGCGCAGCGGGTTTGGGATCCGGAGGGCCAACACCTGGAAGAATGGGAGGATCCGTATCGCTTTCCGCCGGAGAAGGTCAACCACATCGGCGAGCTGGATCGCTACCTCTTCAACGAGGGCAACCACCACCGCATCTACGAGAAGTTGGGCGCTCACCCCATAAGCGTGGACGGGGTTCAGGGAGTGCACTTTGCCGTCTGGGCTCCCAATGCCCGCAACGTCAGTGTTATTGGCGACTTCAACCACTGGGATGGGCGCCAGCACCAGATGAAGCGCCTAGACGAAAGCGGCATCTGGGTCCTGTTTATCCCCGGCCTTGGGCCAGGAACCATCTACAAGTACGAGGTGAAGGCCCCCTGGGGGGACATCTACGAAAAGTCGGATCCCTACGGCTTCCAACAGGAGGTGCGCCCCAAAACCGGCTCCATTGTGGTTGACCTCAACACCTACACCTGGCACGACCAGGAGTGGATGGAAAAACGGGCTGCCACTGACCCGCTGCGCTCCCCCATTTCGGTGTACGAGGTCCACCTGGGATCCTGGATGCACGCTTCCACCGAAGACCCGCCCGCCGATGGCCACCTGGTGCCAGTGGAGCGCAAGCCCAACACCCGCTTTCTCACCTACCGGGAGCTGGCGGACAAACTCATCCCCTACGTCAAGGAGATGGGCTTTACCCACATCGAGCTCCTGCCCGTGGCCGAGCACCCCTTTGACGGCTCCTGGGGCTACCAGGTTATCGGCTACTACGCCGTAACCTCCCGCTACGGCTCCCCGCAGGACTTTATGTACTTTGTCGATCGCGCCCACCAGGAGGGAATTGGTGTCATTGTCGATTGGGTGCCAGGGCATTTTCCCAAAGACGGGCATGGGCTGGCCTTTTTTGACGGTACCCACCTCTACGAATATGCTGACCCCCGCAAGGGCGAACACAAAGGCTGGGGCACCTTAGTTTTCAATTACGGCCGCAACGAGGTGCGCAACTATCTGGTGGCCAACGCCCTCTTTTGGTTTGACAAATACCACGTTGACGGCATTCGGGTGGATGCAGTGGCCTCGATGCTCTATCTGGATTACGACCGCAAGGAATGGATCCCCAATTGCTACGGCGGTCGGGAACACCTAGAGGCCATCGACTTTTTCCGTCAGCTCAATACCCTTATTTTCAAGTACTACCCTGGTGTTCTTTCCATTGCTGAGGAATCGACTGCCTGGCCAATGGTGACCTGGCCAACTCACGTGGGCGGTCTGGGCTTTAACCTGAAGTGGAACATGGGCTGGATGCACGACATGCTGGATTATTTCCGCATGGATCCCTGGTTTCGCCAGTTCCACCACAACCTCGTGACTTTCAGCCTCATGTATGCCTTTAGCGAAAATTACATGCTCGCTTTTTCCCACGATGAGGTGGTACACGGCAAAAGCCACATGCTGGGCAAAATGCCGGGGGATCTGTGGCACAAGTTCGCCAGCTTGCGGGCTCTCTACGGCTACATGTTCACTCACCCTGGCAAGAAAACCCTGTTCATGAGCATGGAGTTTGGCCAGTGGAACGAGTGGAATGTTTGGGCAGATCTAGACTGGGAGCTGCTGCAGTATGAGCCCCACGCTAAACTGCGCCACTACGTAGCCACTCTCAACCAGCTGCTGCGCTCGCAACCGGCTCTCTACACCCAAGACACCAAGCCAGAAGGCTTCCGCTGGATCGACTGCAGCGACCATCGGGGCATTATCTCTTTCATCCGCTATGGGGAGGATCCCAAGGAGTGGCTGGTGGTGGTCTGCAACTTCACCCCCGTGGTCTGGCCGAACTACCGCATTGGGGTGCCGGAGCGGGGGTTTTACCGGGAGCTCCTCAACAGCGACGCGGTGGAGTTCTGGGGCAGCGGCGTTGGCAACCTAGGAGGCAAGTGGACAGAGGACTGGCCCTACCACAACCTGCCCTACTCTCTTGATCTCTGCCTGCCCCCTCTTTCAACCTTGGTGCTGAAGTGGCAGCCGGAGGACTCCGCCGAAAACAAAGCTATGCTGGATTGAGTACGGCCTTCCCTGCTCATCGCCATGCGAGATCTCCTGCGCGACATCCTCCGGGATTACTCCGGCTTTGTGGAGCTGCGCTACCACAGCAAAGTCTTTCGCAGTGTCACGGCGGAAAAGGGCCGCATTGAGCGCACGGCAGTTCGGCGGCGCTCGGGGGTGGGGGTACGGGTGCTAGAAGACGGCACCTGGGGCTTTGCCGCCACCGGGGATCTCTCACCCGCAGCCATTCGCAAGGCCATTGCCGAGGCCCAGCAAGCGGCCCGCGCCAGCGCCAACTGCCGCAAGCAGAAGCTGAAGGCTTTGCCCCGCGTCCAACTAGCCCAGGGGGAGTTCTGCGAGCCCGGAGTGGAGGAAGTGGTCAACAAGCCACTCGAGGCGAAGATTCAATTGGCTTTGGAAACAGAAGCCCAGGCGCGCAAGTCCTCCACTCGCATCACCTCCGCCAGTTGCACCTACAACGAGATCTACGAGGAGAAAGCCATCGTCACCACCGATGGGGCGGATGTAGCCTTCCGGCTGGTGCGCCCCGAATTGCGGGTGCAGGCGGTGGCTGAGGCCGATGGCCAACTCAGCAGCGGCACGGAGTCCATTGGCGTGACGGGGGGGTGGGATTGCCTTTTTCGGACGGATCCCTTGCAGATGGCGGAGAAGGCGGCTGCCACGGCAGTGGATCTCCTCTCTGCAGGCTATGCCGAGGGGGGATGGGCCACCGTCATCCTCTCCCCTTCCATCGTGGGACTGCTGGTGCATGAAGCCATTGGCCACACGGTCGAGGCCGATTTCGTCCTCGCGGGCTCGGTGGCGGCTGGCAAGCTAGGGCAGCGGGTGGCCAGCGAACTGGTTACTCTCAAGGACTCTGGCCGTTCTGAATTTATGCCGGGGGCAGGGGGAACGCTGCCCGTGGACGATGAAGGTGTTCCCACCCAAACCACTACCATCATCCAGAATGGCATCCTAGTGAGCTACCTGCACAACCGGGAGACTGCCGCCCACTTTGGCGTCGAGCCCACCGGCAATGCCCGCGCCTGGGAGTACGCCGACGAGCCGCTCATCCGCATGCGCAACACCTACATCGAGCCGGGATCCCAGACGCTAGAAGAGATCCTCGCTAGCACCCCCGACGGCTACTTCCTGGATGGGGCCAGAAACGGGCAAGCCGACTCCACGGGCGAGTTCATGTTTGGCGTGGAGCGGGCCTACCGCATTCGCAATGGCAAGCTGGCGGAGTTATTGCGGGGAGTCACCATCACCGGCAATGCCTTTGAGGTGTTGCAGTCGGTGGATGCTGTGTCGCGAGATTTCCTTTGGGATCTCGGATCCGGCCACTGTGGCAAGGGCCAGCCAGCCAAGGTGGATGCCGGCGGGCCCTACATTCGCTGCCGCGCCATTGTGGGTGGCCGCCAGCCCGCCTCGTAGCTCCTTAGGAAGGGGGGGAGTTAGTTAAGGAGCAACTCGCAGCACTAGCCGATCCGCCTCCCACTCCCGAAAGAGGCGAAGGACGTGCTCGGCTCTCTCGGCGTGGTCGGCCAAGATCTCGGCGCCAGAACGAGCTTGCTTGGCTAGGGGCAACAACAGCTCCACCACCTGGTAGCGGCTGGAGGCGATCATCTTGCCGGGAATGCGAGCAATGGACCAGAAGATGTCCATTTTTTGAGCCGCGATCTGGGTCGGATCCACCTTGCCTAGCAGATCCGAAAAGGGGATGGTTTGATCCCAGTAGCGCACTTTGCCGTGCTGGACAAAGAGGGGGTTGAGCTGCCAACGGGAGCTTTGGAAAAACTCAGGGGTAAAAGGATCCCAACTGGCCACCTTTTTGCCCTGATGGCAGCACCAAAAGAGATTTTGCGTGTGGTAAAGAGGCTCCAGATACTCGATAACTCGTAGCTGGTCGAGGCGAGAAAGGGCCTCGTAGCGGCGATGGAACTCGGTGTGAGTAGCAGCAATTAAAGGCTTGGCGTTCCAGTAGTCCAAGTAGGGGGCTACATCGATAAACTCCAAGCCCGCCTGGGCCAGAAGGTCGGGGATTTCGCCGATGTCAAAAGGAATGTCGTTGGCGTGGAAGAAGTTGTCGACGATGTTCTCGTCTGCTAGGTAGTATTCCTCATGGGCCTTGGCGTGCTTGGCCAAAAGGGAGTTGGGATGAGCTGCCTTCAGCAGTTGCCGCACAAATTCGATCTTTTCCCGGGTGGCCGGTGGAGTAATCCCCAGCAGCTCCAAAGCACGGCGAATGCGGTAGACATGCCAACGGCCTGAGCGGTTGTAGAGCATCAGGGCCATTACCCCGTCGGGAGCCAGGCGCGAGGCCAAGTTCTTTAGGGCCTTGACGGGATCGGCGGTGTGGTGGATTACCCCGTAGGAGCTGATCATGTCAAAGCTTCCCTCCGGCCAGGTGGAGGGATCCATGAGATCCCCATAATGCACCGAGCAGTTGCGCAGGCCGTGGTACTTGATCCGCTTCTGGGCAATTTCCAGAGCTGGGCGGCTGAGGTCGATCCCTACCACGGCGCCATATCCGGGGTTGCTGGCGGCGATGACGTGCATCTCCCAACCAGTGCCGCAGCCGGCCACCAAAAACCTGGCCCCAGTGGGCTCTTGCAAGGTGCGGGTGCGGGCATATTGGGCCAAGGTATAGCTGCCCAGGCTGGAAAAGCCCTCAAAGGGCTGGTCGTAGGGAACAGGGGGATAGGGGAAGGTTTCGTACTGGGCTTGCACTGCCCGTGTAATCTCGGCTTCGGTAACCAAGAGGACTTCCTCCTGCGTACTTCCCTCCCAATCGTATGGCTTTCTCAAGGGCTGGAGGGGAAACCTGCTGGCTAGGCCACTGCCAAGCTGTGGGCAGCTCGCCGGTAAGCTTCTTCCAGCGTCTCTGCTAGGGTGGGGTGAACATGCACCAGGCGAGCCAGTTCTTGCACCGTGGCGCGGCGGGCAATGGCCTGGGCCGCCTCGTGGATGAGATCCGCTGCGTGGGGACCAAAGATGTGGGATCCCAGCAAAAGCCCCGTCTCCTTGTCGAAGACCAGCTTCACCATGCCCTCAGTCTCGCCAGAGGCAATGGCCTTGGAGTTGCCGCCAAAGTAGGTGCGCACCGTGCCCACGCTATAGCCCTCGGCTTTGGCTTGGGGCTCAGTTAGCCCCACAAAGCCCATCTCGGGGTGGGTGAACACTGCTGCCGGGATGCTCAGGTAATCCATGTAAGCAGGGCGGCCACAGATGTTTTCCACCGCCACCCTCCCCTGGGCTGCTGCCGCGTGGGCCAACATCATCTTGCCCGTCACGTCGCCAATGGCCCACAGGTGGGGCAACTCCGTGGCCATGCGGCTATCCACCGGCACGAAGCCGCGCTTGTCTAACTCCACCCCTAGCTCTGCCAGGCCCAGTTCCTCTGAGACCGGGATCCGCCCGGCGGCCACTAGACAACCATCCACCTGCAGCGTCTCGCCGTTGGAGAGGTGAATCGTTACTGGCTGGCCAGGGATCACCTGCTTGGCCGTGATCCCCACGTAGGTCTGGATTTGCCTGGGTTTGATCAGCACCCGCTGGGCCAGGCGGGCAATATCGGGGTCAAAGGCCGGCATCAGGGTCTCCAGGGCTTCGATGAGGATCACCTGGGATCCCAGCGCCGTGTAGACGTCGGCAAACTCCTGTCCAATGTAGCCGCTGCCGATGATGGCCAGCCGCTCCGGGATCCACTCCAGCCGCACCGCCTCGTCGCTGGTAAACACCGTCCGGCCATCCACCTCGATCCCCGGCGGCACGAGGGGTCGAGAACCCGTAGCCAAGATAATGTCCCGCGCTGTGTAGGTCTGGGATCCTCCTTCCCCCTGCACTTCGACCGTTTGCAGCCCTGCCAGCCTGCCTCGTCCCCGCAGGATCGTTACCCCCAGCTTTTCCAGCGAGCGGGTCATGTCGGCGCGGATCTTCTCCACCACCTGGGCAGCGTGGGCGGCAATCGCCTCCCGGTCAGCCTGGACGGATCCCACCTGCAGCCCTAGCTGGGAGCTGTTTCGCAGTTCCCGCAGGCGTCCTGAGGCGGCCAGCAGCGCCTTGGAGGGGATGCAGCCGCGGTTGATGCAGGTGCCGCCCATTTCGGCGCACTCGACGATGGCGGTTTTTAGGCCGGACTCGACGGCATGCAACGCCGCGCCGTGGCCGCCAACGCCAGCACCGATGATGATCAAGTCAAAGTCAAAGCTCATGGCGAGACTTGGATAACCGGTGCCTCATTTTCTCATCTTGTTGGCCTTCCTAGGAACCGGCTGAGAGGATCTAGCATAGGGTGGCTTGTCCCGTTGGCCAGAGGCTGGCCGGATGGAGCTGCAAGCTTTGATTTTCGACGTGGATGGCACGCTGGCAGATACAGAGCGGGATGGGCACCGCGTGGCCTTTAACGCGGCCTTTGCTGAGGCAGGGTTGGACTGGCACTGGTCGGTGGAGCTCTACGGCCAGCTCCTGGCTATCACAGGCGGCAAAGAGCGCATTCGCCACTTCATCGAGACCTGCCAGCCGCCACTGCCTGCCGAGGAAGACCTGACGGCCCTGATAGCTCGGCTGCACCAGGCCAAAACCCGCCACTACACGGCTCTATTGGCCCAAGGAGGGATCCCTTTGCGCCCCGGTGTCAAGCGGCTACTGCAGGAGGCCAGAGCTGCTGGGATCCGCTTGGCCATTGCCACCACCACCACGCCCGAAAACGTGACGGCCCTCTTGGAGCAGACCCTGCCGGCGAGCCTGGGCTGGTTTGAGGTCATCGCTGCCGGCGATGTGGTTCCCGCCAAGAAGCCAGCTCCGGACATCTACTTCTACACCTTGGAGCGGATGGGCTTAGATCCCCAGGAGTGTCTGGCCTTTGAGGACTCCGAGAACGGGCTGCGCTCGGCCCAGCAGGCTGGCATCCCTGTCGTGGTGACGGTTAACGATTACACTCGAGATCAGGATTTTTCTGGGGCAGCTTTGGTGCTGGATCATTTGGGAGAGCCTGATCTGCCTTTTCAAGTGTTGGCAGGAAGGGCGGGATCCCACAGTTACTTCAGCCTGGAGCTGGCCCGCCAGGTTCACGCCCAAGCCATCCACTCTGAGGTAGAAAACTGATGCCGGAGGTGGGGAGCGAAGACCTGCAGCGGCACCTAGAAGCCCATCTCCGCCAGGTAGCCCAGCCCCGCGATCCCGACTGGTCGCCTTTGGGCCACCGGCAGGTGGAGCAGTATATCCAAAAACAGCTTTCCGAGTGCGGCCCGGTGGAGCCTTTCCCCTTTGAGGCCAACGGCCGCCAGCACTGCAACTGGATCTTGAAGTTGCCCGGATCCCGCCCGGGTCGGCCGCCTATCCTGGTGGGAGCCCACTTTGACGCTGCTCCGGCCACCCCTGGAGCCGACGACAACGCCAGCGGCATAGCGGTGTTGCTGGAATTGGCCCGCCATTTTGCTGCTGACCCTGCCCCTTCTCCTCTGTGGCTGGTGGCCTTCGACCTGGAAGAGCGGGGGATGATAGGCAGCAGGGCCTACGCCCGCTTTCTCAGACAACAGCGCCAGCCCCTGCGGCTAATGCTGTCGTTGGAGATGCTGGGCTACCGGGATCCCACCCCTGGATCCCAGCGCTACCCCGCCGGCCTTGAGAAGCTCTACCCCAACCGGGGAGATTACATCGGTCTCATCGGCAACTGGCCCACCTGGGGGGATCTGCTCAAGCTGCAGCGTGATTTTCAAAAAGTGGGGATCCCTTGCTGTTGGTTGTTGGCCGGGCAGCGGGGCTTGATCCTGCCTGCCACTCGCCTGAGCGATCACTCCCCCTTTTGGGATGCGGGCTACGCCGCCGTTATGGTTACCGACACCGCCTTCTTGCGCAACCCCCATTACCACAAGCCAAGCGACACCCTCGAAACCCTAGATCAAGACTTCCTGACGGGGGTCTGCCAGGGCTTGATGGCCGGGATCCGCTTGCTGTAGCTCCTCCAAACCCCCCAGTCATTCCGGCAGCAAGTAGCGTGCGTTGAATCCCAACTCCCCTCTCCTGGAAGGAGGCCAGGGGTAAGGATGGAATTGGCATCCTCAGTACGGAGATTTCTCCAGGGGGTTCGCAATTCTTCGACTGGATCCTTTGTTGATGAGGGGAGACAATGGATGAGAGTAGTAATGGGGAAAAGGTTAAAAAAACCTGCCTTGGCACTGTAAAACTCAGCAGGAGCATTGTGTATGAGCGCTTTTGCCCAAGCTCCCAAAAAGTGTGTTTCCGCCGCTTTCAAAGAAGAGCGCAAGCTGCAAGAGTGTATCCAGCGGCTTTTGAACCGTGGCATTCCCAACGATCGCATCTCCATTATTGGCCGCAACTTTCAAACCGAAGCCAAAATTACCGGGTTTATCACCCGCAAAGAGGTGGTTCTGGACGGTCTGACCAATGGGGCCATCTATGGATCCCTGTTCGGATCCCTGCTGGGGCTGCTCACTGGCGTGGGGGTGCTGTTCATTCCCTTTTTGGGGGCAGTGGTGGCCGCTGGGCCTCTGGGAGCCGCTTTGTTGGGGGCAACGGGCGGCGCTTTGTACGGAGCACTGGGAGCGGGCCTGGGATCCGCCCTGATTGCCTTGGGTATGCCGCAGGAGAAAGCCGCCATCTACCAAACCCGGATACAGGCGGGCGAGTTCTTGTTGGTGGTGCAAGTACCGGAAGAGAAGTCGGGCGAAATTTACTTGCTGCTGCAGAGTGCTGGCGGAGAGGAAGTTTCCATTGCCGACTTGAACTTGCCCAGTGAGCCAGAGGGAGACTTAACCCCAGAGAGCATCTCGCCGGAAATCCGCGCTGACCTCTCGGAAGAAGCGCAGCAAACCTTTGTGGAAGCCTACAACCAAGCCAAACAAGAGGGCAATAACTCCACCCATGCACTCTTCAAAGCTTGGGAAAAGGTCAAACAAATTTTCACACGAGATGAGAAAGGGATCTTCTCCAAACGCAAGACCTAGCCCAAAAAGTTTCCGAAGTAGCGAGAGCACAGTAAAGCGCCATCTCGCCGCTCTGCCTGTACGTGTTCTGGGTCTGCTCCAATTTTTTTAGCTGCAACCTTATATCCTGAGAATAGCCCGAAAAACTCTAACCTAACCTTGCAGGGGTGAGCCTATGGCTGCGAGTGACTTCAAGGATTACTACAAGATCCTGGGCGTCAGCAGAGATGCCTCTGCCGAGGAAATCAAGCGCGCCTATCGCAAGTTGGCCCGCCAGTATCACCCCGACGTGAACCCCGGCAACAAAGCAGCCGAGGAGCGCTTCAAGGAAATCAACGAAGCCTACGAGGTGCTCTCCGATCCAGACAAGCGGCGGCGCTACGACCAGTTTGGCCAGTACTGGCAGCGAGTAGGCACTGGTGCGGCGGCGGGGCCGGGCATGGAGGGATTTGCCCAGTACGCCACCTTTGAGGACTTCATCAACGAGCTGCTGGGCCGCATGGGATCCCGCCGCGGCGGCTTTCAGGGCTTCACCACCGGGTTTGGGCCGTTCGTCTCGGTGGATCTGCCGGGGCAGGATGTGGAGGGCACCCTGGGTCTCAGCTGGGCAGAAGCTTTCCACGGCACCCAAAAGCGGCTAAGCGTGGACGGCGAAACCCTCACCATCCGCATCCCCCCCGGCGCCAAACCGGGCAGCCGCCTCCGCGTCAAGGGCAAGGGTCAATATAGCCCCTTTGGCGGCCCAAGAGGAGATCTCTACCTCACCCTGGAGCTGCCTCCCCACCCCTTCTTCCGCTTCGAGGGCGACAACCTGGTTTGCGAGCTGCCCATCACCCCTGACGAGGCGGTTTTAGGCGGCACGGCGGAAGTGCCCACCCCCACCGGTCGGGTGCAACTGAAGATCCCTGCCGGCGTGGATAGCGGCCAAACCCTGCGGCTGCGCGGCCAAGGCTGGCGGGATCCCCAAGGCCAGCGGAGCGACCTGCTGGTGCGGCTGAAGGTCGTCACGCCCAAATTCCTTTCCCCAACTGAGCGGGATCTCTACGAAAAACTGCGGCAAAATCGAAGCTGGGATCCCCGCGCCCGGCTGCAGGAGGTGAGTCTATGAGCCTGGCCATTGTGCGGGTGGAGGAGCGGCTCTATACCTTTGAGCAGGCAAGCGAAGTAGCCGGGATCCCTCCTCACCTGCTGGAGTGGTTGCTCGGGCAAGGCCTGGTGGAAGCCGAAAGCTGCTACCTCAACCCCCAGCAACTGCGGCGCTTAATCCAGATGACCCGCCTGCATCGCGACTTGGGCCTTAACTGGGTCGGGGCGGCCATGGTTTTGGACATGGCCCAGGAAATTGCCCGCCTCAGGGCGCAGCTACACTACTACCGTGGAGGCTAAGCAGCCCAAGGCTTTAGCCCCCCCGCTGCTTGTCAACTTCAGGAGAACTTCTGTATGGAACAAATCGTCCGACGCAGCCAAGTGGTGGGCCTGCTGGCCATAGATGGCAGCACTGCCACAGCCCTGGGCACTGTCGAGGAAGTCTGGGTCGATGGGCAGGGACGGGTCTGCTACTTTACCAGCCAGCAGGGATACACCCCCTTGGAGCAAATCTCTCTCATCGGGCCGGACGCGCTGCTGACCTACTCTACCGTTTTTGATACCCCCCTAACCCCCATCAGCTCTCTTTACCGTCGCACAGTGCGCATTGGGAATCGAGAGGTCGGCTGGATTGAGGATTTTCTCTTTGACTGGGAGACTGGAGCGATTGCCGCTTATATTCTGGGTGGCAGCATTGCCGAGCCTTGGGGGGGGCGCGCCGTTCTCCTGCCTGAGGACGTAGAGGCCATCGACGTGGACGCGGTGGTAGTCAAGGAAGATGCTCCCCAGCGACTCCAATCGGAGGCCGAGGGCCTAAAGAACTTTTGGAGCGAAAAGTCTCGCCAAGTCAAGCAGCTCATTCAGCGCATGGGGGATCGCCTCAAAGCCCTAGTCAGCCCGCAGGATCCGCCCGAGGTAGTGCGCGTCAAGGTCAAGCAAGTGCGGGACGAGCTAGCCAAAGGGGGCAAGTTCGACCTTTCCCTGCTGGATGAGGCGGCAGAGTTCCTACAGCAGAAATGGGAAAGCTGGCAGCAGCGCCTTAAACGGGCTGCCCAGCGCATGCAAGCTGCCCTCCAGGCCGCTTGGGAAAAGCTGACCGAATGAAGCTGACAGGAAGCAAGTTTTTCCGCTAGGATTATAAGTCGCTGTCAATGCTCGGATCAGGTTTTAAGACCCGCAGGGGCACCTGTACGGCAAGGAAAAGGCATGACCTACGCGATTGTGGAAACCAGTGGCAAGCAGCTTTGGGTAGAGGCGGGGCGCTTTTACGACATCGATCACCTGCCTGATACAGAGGAAAACAGCTCTTTGGCCCTCTCCCAGGTCTTGTTGATCAACCACGAGGGACAAGTAACCCTAGGGCGTCCCTATATTCCCGAGGCGGTGGTGAGGGCGCGGGTTTTGCAACACCGCCGAGGCAACAAAATCATCGTCTACAAGATGAGGCCGAAGAAGGGAACCCGCAGGAAAAGAGGCCATCGTCAGCTCTTGACCCGTGTGCTCATTGAGTCCATCGAACTAAACGGGACACCGCTAGCCACAGCCCCAGCAACTTCGCAGCCTGCTCCAGAGCCAGGGATCCCTGCGGCGGAGAACTAGAAGTTTTCAGCGGCAACACAGGTGCATAGGAGGCGCTATGGCTCATAAAAAAGGAACGGGCAGCACCCGCAACGGCCGTGACTCCAATTCCAAGCGGCTGGGTGTGAAGTGCTTTGGCGGCGAGCTGGTTCATCCCGGCTATATCCTGGTCAGGCAACGGGGCACCAAGTTCCACCCAGGGGTGAACGTGCGCATTGGTAGGGATGACACCTTGTTTGCGGTAGCTACAGGCATTGTTACCTTTGAGCGCTACGGCAAACGGCGGCAGAAGGTGAGCGTTTACCCCGTGGCTGCGCAATAGGCAGCGATTTTTCCAAGCAACCTGTCCCCCAGCCTGCTCTTGTGCAAGGGAAGGGATCCCAGTTTGGCCCAGTGCCCAATGTGGAGAGTGCCTGTGAGATGGAGGGGGGTGCGGGTGCATTTGTTCCGTTGGGTGGGGTTGCTGCACCTCATTGCCGGGGTGGCCTATCTCTACTGGCGGATTACCGAGGGGCTGACCGGTCTGGGATCCCTTTTGTTTTGGGGTGCGGAGGCCTATGTCTGGCTGGCAGCAGTGGGGTTTACCCTTAGTCGCTACGCCCAGGTGCCGAGCGAGACCCTTCCCTCTCCCGAGGTTCTGCAGCCGGCGTTTTCTCAGCTGCCGCGGGTGGACGTGCTGGTCATACGTCAGCGGGACTCTCTGGAGGCCACTCGGCAGACGGTGCTCTCAGCCCTACGCTTGGATTACCCCTGGGAGCGGCTATTTGTCCACATTGTGGATCGGGTTGAAGACAGGGAAATGGCCAAGGTGGCGCAGGCCATTCCCTGCGAGTACTGGCCTTGCCCCAGCCCCACGACCGATCCTCTAGCCTACCTACTGAGATCCGGCCATCTGCAAGGAGAGTACCTGCTGCTACTGCAGCCAGGCCATTTTGTCGAGCCGGACTTTTTGTGGCAGACTCTGCCTCTGTTTTATGACTTTCCAGAGCGGGCCCCCATCGCCAACTCAACCGGCTTTGTCCAGGCCATGCTGCGCACCCTAGGTCGGCCCCAGGCCGTTCACCCCCTGCAGCAACTGCTGGCGGTGGGATCCCAAGGCTACCAGGCAGCGCCGCTATTGGGATCCGGCTGTCTCATTCGGCGGGCGGCCCTGGAGGGGATCCCGCACATCGACATTCGCCGTCCTGTGCAGTTGGGGTGTCAGATGCACTGTCGCGGCTGGCAGTCCTACCTGGCTCGCCAAGCCCAGGTCACCGGCGCTTTGTTACCCTTGCGCAACCGCCGCGTGGCTCTGCTGGCAATTTTTTCGGCCTTGCGGGAAAATCCCTTCTGGGGCAAGCCGACCACCCAGCAGCAGCGCTTTCAGTACCTGTGGCTGGCCCTCTGGGCCGCTGGAGGGGCGGCGGAGCTAGCCTATTTGGCGGTGCCGATCCTCTTCCTCTGGACGGGCTGGATGCCAGTGCCGGCCTTTGACAGGGTTTTTTTTGCCTGGTTTCTGCCCTATGCCCTGCTGGGGCGGCTCAGCTGGCTGTTGGCCTTTCCTCCCTCTCGGTGGGGGGCTGCGTGGCAGTCAGAACGCCAGACAGGTAGCCAGTTTTTCCAGTCCATCCAGGCGTTGGTGCAGGCAATGCGGGGGGTGCCTCCCTATCCCGAGCAGCCATCCCAACTCTCTCTTGGCCCGCAGGCCTTGGCCATTGCGTTGACCCTAGCAGCAATGGGGGTAGGATCCCTGCGCTTTGCTGGCAACTGGGATCCAACCTGGCTGGAGCTGCTGTTTGGCCTGGTCTGGGCCTTCTACAACCTGATGATCCTGACGGTGCGCCCGGACGACCACGATTTTGCCGGCTTTGCCTTGCGTAGCCGCAACCCGGCGCCAGCAGAGATCTCAGATGCACTCCCCAACTCCTAAAGTGGAAGCTCTCAGCCAGCTGGAGGCAGGCAGAGGCCAAAAGCTATGCTGGAACTGGAGAAGCAATAGCGCTATCGATAGGGCGAAGTGCCAGAGACTGCCTCCATGGACGGATGGAGAGCAGAGGTCTCCACCTGAGCCCTCCGTGGGTTCGGCAAAGCTTGAGCGTGCTCTTCTAAAAGACAACCAAAGACAACGCACCTGTGGAGTCAAAGAGACCTCCCCTTCGACTATTCCCCCTAGGCACAGATCCCCGCTGGCAGGGCTGTGCCTACTGGCTGGAGATGGGATCCTACCGTTTGCTTCTCGATTGTGGCTTGCCTGCTCCCGCTCTCCTCAAAGCCTTGCCAGGGATCCCCGATGCTGTTATCTGCAGCCATGCCCACTTTGACCATGTGCAGGGGCTACCTGGCTTTTATCGCCGCTACCCACAGGTGCCCATTTACGCCACCCCGGTGACGGCTCATTTGGCCAGCGGCCTCTGGGAGCGCGGCATCTGGCCAGACTACGACCGGGAGATTCGCTTTCCTCCTTTTCGGGCGCTACCTTTTGGCCAGGCGCGGGAGATCTTGCCTCACTTAATGCTCACCTTCTTTACTGCCGGGCACCTGCCGGGGGCAGCGGCAACCCTGTTGCAAAATACCCAGACTACTCCAGCTCAAACCTGCCTGTACACTGGCGACTGCTCCCTGGCCTCAACTCGCTTTGCCCCTGGCTTGGATCTGAGCGCCTTGCGCCATTGGCAGCCGGATGTGCTGCTCATCGAGGCCTCCCTGGGCTCTACTCGCCATCCACCCCGTCGCCATCTGGAAAACCGCCTGGTGGAGCGCCTGCTTGGCGCCTTGGCTGCAGGCCAGACGGTGCTGTTCCCGCTGCCAGTGCTAGGGTTGGGCCAGGAGTTGATTTTCCTCCTCAAAGCTCACCACCGCTTTACCCAAGCTTCCCAGGAGCTGACGGTGTGGGTGGCGCCAGGCCTAGCTGCAGGCTGCGATCTCTACGAACGCTTGCTCCCCTACCTGCCGGAGCCCGTGCGCAATTTTGCCACCTACCAGCCCTTGTTCTGGGAAGACCGCCTGCAGCCGCGGGTGCAGCCCCTTACGGCGGTGGATCCCTTGCCCCAGGGCCTGTTGCTGTGCGACGCCGATGCCGATCCGGAGGCCTGGGAGCCCATCTGGTTACGCCTGTTGGCCCAACCGCAGCGCTCCTGCCTGCTGCTGCGGCTGCCGGAAGTGGAGCTGGCTACGCCGTTTGAGCAGTGGCCAGCGCCGCTGCGCTCCCGCGTTGGGGTGGAGTGGTTGGCCTGGCACAGCCACAACGATGTTGGGCATCTTGCCCAGATCGTCCACACCTTTCGCCCCCAACATGTGGTTTTGGTGCACGCCAGCCCCCAGCAAGCGCAGGAGCTGGCGGATCTGCCCGAGCTGTGCAACCGTTACCATGTCCACTGCCCCCAGCCTGGCCATTGGCTGGAGCTGGTCGACAGCCGTCTGCAAACCTTGGTCAAGCCGTCCGAGTTCCTCAGGGATCCCGGCGTGCGCTACGAGGGGGAGGTGGAGGAGATCTGGCAGGAACAGGGCTCGCCTCGCTCCTTGGCCGGGGTTCAGGTGCGCCTACCCCCCCAGATTACCGAGGATCCTCGCTGGGCCGCCTGGGCTGAGACCGGCTTGGTGGAGGCTCGCTGGCAGGGATCCGAACTGGTGCTGCGCGGCCTTTCGCCGCGAGAGCTGATCCGGCCGGCGGAGGTTGCCCCCTCCTCTGGCCTTGTGCTGCGCCCCAAACCCGCCCCTGTCTTTGCTGCCGGGGGCATGAGGTGCCAGAGCTGCCGCTTTGCCCGCCAGAGCTTGTCCGCCCACACCCAAGTTCTTCGCTGCGATCAAGAGCGCTCCCCCCTCTACCGCCTCCAGGTAGATCCCCAGGGGAGCTGCCCCTATCACCAACCGCGGGAGATCTGCTCTTCCGGCTAGTGCCCAGGGCAGTCGCCGCCCAAAAGCCGGCTAGAATGGGGCCAGTTGCGGTGTCAACCATGCTCGAGCAACAACCCTGGGCAGATCGTCGCCAGGGGGCGGTTGGATCCCTGGAGCGTCCCGCTGAGACCCTGGCCCCAACCCGCCTGCCCTTGGTGCAAATGGTGGGGGTTAACAAAGTCTACCCGCTGCTAGAGGGCAGTTTCCAGGCTCTCTACGACATCAACCTGACAATCTGGCCGGGAGAGTATTGCGCCATCATGGGACCCTCGGGCTCCGGCAAGTCCACCCTGATGAACCTCATGGGCTGCTTGGATCGGCCTAGCTCGGGGCGCTACTGGCTAGACGGCGTGGAAGTCTCTGCCCTGCCGGATGGGGAGCTGGCCCGGATTCGCAACCAAAAAATTGGCTTTGTCTTCCAGCAGTTTCACCTCCTGCCCGTCTTAACCGCCCTGGAGAACGTGATGCTGCCCCTGGCCTATGCCGGGATCCCCGAGTCAGAACAGCGCCGGCGAGCTAAACAGGCTCTAGAACAAGTGGGCTTGGGAAGTAAACTCCACCAGCGCCCAGCCCAGCTCTCTGGCGGCCAGCAGCAGAGGGTGGCGATTGCCCGCGCCATTGTTAACCGGCCACAACTGCTTTTGGCCGATGAGCCGACTGGCGCCCTGGACAGGCGCACCGCCCAGGAAGTGCTCAGCCTTTTTGCCGAGCTCCACAGCCAGGGCATTACTCTCGTCGTAGTTACCCATGACCTAGAGGTGGCGCGGGCCGCCCAGCGCCTCATCCACGTTGCCGATGGACATTTGCTGCCCTAGACCTGGACCTGCCTGAACAATTGGGCTCTTGAGGACTGGCCGGCTTCCTCCTCTCTAGGACTAGCTAGCTTGCGCTAGTCTAAACACAATCCCCTGAGCCTCTAGCAAACTTATGGGACTCATTGAAGATATCAGCCGGTTTTTGGAAACCCGCCTAGAGGAATTCCTCAGAGCCCATCCGGAGATTGAGCTGCAGCTCCTTGCCGAGGAATTGCGCCAGCAAGAAGAAGAAACTCGGCAGCTGCTCCAGGAAAGCCTTGCCCAGCGGCAAGCTCTCCAGCGCAGCATTCTCCAGTTGGCAGAGGAAATCAAGACCTGGCACTTTCGCATCGAAAAGGCCGAACGGGCCAACCGCCCGGATCTGGCTGAGGGAGCGCGCCGACGGGAAGCCGAGCTTTTGGAGCAAGGGAGCCGGTTATTCAACCAAGGGAAGGCTCTGGAGGAGAGAATCCGGCAACTGGAAGCTCTGCTGCCGCAAATTGCCCAGCGCCGCCAAGAGGTGCGCACCAAGCTGCAAGAAGTCAAAGCCGCCCAAACCCAGAAGGCCAGCGAGCCGGATCGGAAGTTCAACCCCTGGGGCAGTCTGTTTGAGGATAAGTTGGAGGAGGAATTTCGGCGGCTGGAGATGCAGCTCGAAGTGGAAAAAGAATTGGACACCATAAGGAAGAAGGTGCAGGAACAGCGGCGGCAATAACGGCTTCCTCGTGAAAAACTCTTTCTTATAGCCCCGGTGATGCTGTCTTTGAAACAAGTTCCTTCCCCCAAGAGCGATCCAAGAGTGGTACGCTATTGCGCATGAAAGAGTTCTATCTAAATCACCCCACATTTGGTCTGCTCTACGGCTTGTGTCAGGTTAACGAAGGGGAGGCCATCTTCACCACCCTTTATGCCCAAAGGCTGTTTTTTCGGGTCTACTTCAAGCCCCCCGCTGACGACGACCCCTCTGCTGTGGAAGAATTGGTCTTTGACCCGATTAGCCGCAACGAAGCCCGCCAAGTTCTCGAAGAGCAGATGCGCTTGCTGCGCCGCGCCAACCGCAAAGACGAGCTGGAACATCTGCAGTTGGTTTACAAACGCACCTTTTCCTAAGCCGCTCTAGAATTGCGACAGAAAGCGCAGGTCGCTGCTGTAGAACAGCCGGATATCCTGAACGCCGTGCAGGAGCATGGCCACCCGCTCGACACCGATCCCTGCCGCAAAGCCGGTGTAGCGCTCTGGGTCATAGCCAACTGCCTGAAACACATTGGGATCCACCATGCCGCAGCCGAAAATCTCCAGCCACTTGGAGCCAAAGCGTACGTCCATTTCAGCCGAGGGCTCCGTGAAGGGAAAGTAGCTAGGCCGAAAGCGGGTTTCCTGCTGGCCTAACAGGCGAGTCACGAACTCCTTGAGGGTGCCCTTGAGGTCAGTGAAGGTAAGGTTTTCCCCTACTGCCAAGATTTCCACCTGGTGAAACACGGCCGAGTGGGTGGCATCGACCTTGTCGCGGCGCATCACCCGTCCCGCGTGGACAATGCGCAGAGGCGGCTGGTGTTGCTCCATGTAGCGCACCTGCACCGAAGAAGTTTGGGTGCGCATCAGATAACCCTTTTCTAGATAGAGGGTATCCTGCATGTCCCGCGCCGGGTGGTCGGCAGGGGTGTTGAGGGCTTCGAAGTTGTAGTACTCCGTCTCGATCTCCGGGCCATGGACTACCGTATAGCCCATTCCCACAAAGATGTCGAGCATGCGGTCAATGGTGGCCTGCAGCGGGTGAACCCGGCCCAGCGGCCGGCGCGGCCCCGGCATAGTGACATCCAAACGCTCTGCTTCTAGGCGGGCTTGGAGCTTGGCTTCGGCTAGGGCTCGTTTGCGCTCCTCCAGGCTGGATTGCAGGGCCTCTTTGAAGCTGTTGGCCAAAGCTCCGATAGCTGGCCTTGCTTCCGGCGGCAGCTTCCCCATTCCCCCCAAGATCTTGGAGAGCTTTCCCTTCTTGCCCAGGTAGTCGATGCGGATTTGCTCCAGGGCGTCTAGCTCGGCAGCCTGGGCCACTTGGGCAAGTGCTTCTTCCTGAAGGGTGAGCAGCTGTTGGCGCAGGATGTCCTGTTCCTCTTGCATGGAGTCGGTTATTCCCCCACTTGTGGTAGCCCAGCCAAGCAGCTAGGAAGGAGGATCCCTGCTGTGGGCTAGGTCACTTCTTCAACCGTATCATTTTTGCCTGCAGCGCCTCCTACTGCAGCAGCTCCCTCTGCCAATCGACAACTTTGCGAAAGCGAAAAGGGCCTGCCAATGCCCCCCACACCTGGCGGTGGGTAACTGGATCCATGCCTCGGTCGTGGCTGCAGAACTCGCTTTCGCTCAACTGCAGCGTGGTCTGCAAATAGGTGGTTTGGCCGTTGCGCACTACCCAACAGCGACACCCCGGCTCTGTGGTGCCGACAAAGTGGGATCCCTGCCTCTTCACATGCACATCACACCCCGGCAGGTAGGCCAGATCCGCAGGGCTCAATTGGCTGAGCTGCCCGGCTCTTTCGCGGGCACAGCCCCGCCACCGCTGGGGCTCCAGAGGACGGTAGTTGCGAATCACGATCCCGTCCCCTACTTGGGTAAGCTCCACCACCGCCTGACGATAGGGCTCCTCCAGATGGCCGCTGTAGGCCTGCTCCACATAAAAGCCGATCCCTGCCAACACACCGGCTGGCAAGGGGCGATAAGCCACCCGGATGGAGGCAAAAAAAGGCGGGTTCTCCCAGGCTTGCTCTTGGTTGCTGAAGTCTCCCGCTAGCCACCGCGCCATTTGCAGCAGCTCGGAAGAGAAGGTGGGCTGCAACTGGATCGCCATAGCCTCAAAGCCAGAGTAGGGGCCACTACACGGCTAAGTCTGGGGTTTTCCGGGCCGCGTTTTCCCGGTGAAAGCCTGCTCAGATTTTCTCTCAGCTTTGCCTTGCCTAGGAGACTGGCGCAGGTATTAAATTATGTGTACTTTATGAGAAGGTTTACTTGGATACAGAAGCGGGCCTCTTGACTTGACGGCAAAGCCATGAGCAAGGCTGTCGTTGTTCCTGATATTGTAAACTCATGTAAAGTAGCATTGTTTTTTGTAAAAACCAAGGCCCCAAAGGATTTGGACAAAAAGGCCAGAGTTGCCTACTAGGAGCAGATCTGGGGTTGTTTGCATCTAGTAAAGGCCCTTTACATTTTTTGATTCAATCCCTCCCCGACCTCGCGGTAGAAGTAAGAACTGGAAGCAAGGCAAGCTGGCTTTTCCTCACTTACCCAGTGCAGGGTGTCAGCAGCAAAAAATCCTTGTTTCACCCCGATTCCCCACAGTCTGCCAGCAAGTGGCTTCATTCTTGAAGCTGGCTAGGCAAGGTGAGGTGGGGGGGATCCCTGGCGGTGGTTCTGTTGGGGCAAAGATTTGCGCTAACAGGGCTCTTCGGTAGGGAAGCTGCAAAAGACTGCTGGGTTCGTAGAGCGCTTTTGCCCTCTAGTAGAGATTTAACCTCTTTTGCTTTCGCTAGGAGATTGAGAACCATGAACGACGTATTTAGCAAAGTTGTTGCCCAAGCTGATGCCAAAGGCGCTTTCCTGGGAGAAAACGAGTTTGCGGCACTGCAGCAGGTGATTGCTGACGGAAACAAGCGTTTGGACGCAGTGAACCGCATCACCAGCAACGCCTCCAAAATCGTGACCGATGCTGTCCGCGAATTGTTTGCTGAGGAGCCTAATTTGAATGCTCCTGGCGGCCCTGCCTATCCAAGCCGCAACGTGGCTGCCTGCTTGCGGGATATGGACATCATCCTCCGCTACATTACCTACGCCGTGGCGGCTGGAGACCCGAGCGTCCTGGATGAGCGCTGCCTGAATGGCTTGCGGGAAACCTACCAAGCTCTTGGCACCCCTGGCAGCTCTGTGGCCAATGGCATCCAGAAGATGAAAAAGGCGGCAGTGGCAGTGGTCAATGATCCCAATGGCATTACGCGCGGTGACTGCAGTGCTTTGATTGCCGAAATCGAGTCCTACTTCGATCGCGCCGCTGCTGCAGTGGTCTAGTATTCCGCAGCTATTTGCAAGCTAAGCTTTGAATCCTTTGTATTGTTGCCTTGACTTGAGCTGAGGTAAAGGAGCGTTTTGAGTCATGCAAACCCCAATTGTTGATGCCATTGCCACTGCCGATAGCCAAGGACGCTATCTCAGTAACAGCGAATTGCAAGCCATCAGCGGCCGTTTTCAGCGGGCAGCCGCTAGCATGGAAGCAGCTCGCGTCCTGAGCAGCCGTGCCGAGGAGCTGGTGCGCGGTGCCACTGAGGCCGTTTATGCCAAGTTCCCCTACACCACTCAGCCAGGGGGACAATGCTACACCCAGGCGGGTAAAGACAAGTGTGCCCGCGACGTGCGCCACTATCTGCGCTATATCACCTACTGCTTGGTTACCGGTGGCACTGGCCCCCTGGACGAATGTATGCTGGCCGGGATCCGAGAGATCAATGCTGCTTTTGAACTCTCTCCCAGTTGGTACATTGAAGCTCTACGCTACATCAAGGCCAACCATGGCCTGACCGGGCAAGCAGCCACTGAAGCCAACGCCTATATTGACTACGCCATCAACGCGCTCAGCTAGTTCTTAACCCCAAAGCTGGGTTCAAGGCAGTAGGGATCCCCGGGGTGAAGGGGATCCCTCTCCGTAGGCTGCAGTGGCCGTGGCTCTGCAGGGAGGAGATCTTGAGGGGGTAAATCTTTCAGTTTCAAAGTTGGTCTAGCTGGTTTGTTGGATTTGAGGAGTTAGCATGAGCGGAATTACAGCGGCAAGCCGGATGGGGATCCGGGGCATCACAGAGACAACTCCTTTAGAGTTGCGCCCCAATGCCAGCCAGGAGCAGCTCAACGCCATCCTGCGGGCTATCTATCGCCAGGTTTTGGGCAACGATCACTTATTTGCCTCCGACAGGAAGGAGCTGGCCAGTGCGGAATCGTTGCTGCGCCAGGGCAGCTTGACGGTGCGAGAATTTGTGCGTTTGCTTGCCAAGTCGGAAGCCTACAAGCGGCGGTTTCTCTACCCCAACTCGCAAACCCGCGCCATCGAGCTTAACTTTAAGCATCTCTTGGGGCGAGCTCCCACCAGTCCAAAAGACATTGCCCGCCACCTAGATATCTATCACTCGGGAGGCCACAGCGCGGAGATTGACTCCTACATTGACAGCCCAGAATACCTAGAAGCGTTCGGCGATAACATTGTTCCTCATCCACGCGGCTTTGAATACCGCAAGGCCCACACCACCCGCGACTTTACCAACCTCTTTGCTCTTTACGGAGGCTATGCCAACAACGACCGCTCCCAGGGGCGGAGGCCGCGCCTGATGATTCCCCTGGCCACTGGGTTTACCCCAGCTATTCGCCGCATTGGGGTACGAGGACTGCTGCCACCCAGCCCCATTTCCAAGCACTTGGGGCCGCCCACGGGTCAGTCTGACCGCATGTTTTGCATTGAGGTAACGCGGCTGCTCAACCCACCCTCGGCCCTAGCGACTTCTAGCCGCGTGCGCAAATCCAACCAGCAGATCTTCGTTTCTGCCGATCAACTCTCGGCAACAATGCAGCGACTTCTCAAAGCGGGCGCCAAGATTGTCAGCGTCCGCAGCGCCTAGCTGTTGGAGTTTTGGCCTGTGGACTCCTTGAGCCCAGTAGCTCCTCCAGACTCCTATCCGTCGGCGGATCTCACCCCGGCTGGGCAAATTGCCAAGCTGCGATACGGGGATCCGGGAGAACGCTACTACGCGGCTTGGTGGCTGGGGCGCATGCGAGTGAGAGAGGGGATCCCGGCCCTCATCGAGGCTCTGGCCGATGAGACCGATCGCACGGCTCAGGGGGGATATCCGCTGCGGCGCAATGCCGCCCGCGCCCTGGGCAAGCTGGGATCCCCTGCGGCGATCCCGGCTCTAAAAGAGGCTTTGCGCTGCTCCGACGGCCAAGTGGTGGCGGCAGCAGCCCAGGCGCTGGTCGAGATTGCCCTGGCCAACTTCCTCGACCGGGATCCCGCCCAGCTTGAAGACCTGGGAGGGGCATTGCTGCAGGGGCTGCGCCGCGCGGAGCAGGGTCTCCAGACGGAAGCCCTTGCTGCCTTAGAGGCCCTCATCGAGGCGCTTGGACAACTGCAGGTGTCTTCTGCCCTGGAGCCGATTCGCCTCTACCGAGATCACCCCTCCCTTCGTTTGCAATGTGCGGCAGGGCAGGCCTGTTACCGCTTGACAGGAGATCCCACTTTTCTTGAGCCTCTGCTGTCGCTGCTGGCTCATCCCAACGTTCATCTGCGGCGGGCTGCCCTCCTGGATCTAGGGGCCAGCGGCTATTTGCCGGCAGCTCCGGCCATGGCGAGAGCGGCAGTAGAGGCTAACCTCAAGCTGCTTGCCCTCAAGCAGTTGGTGGAGGTGAGCCTCAGACGTGGAAAGGAAGACGGAACTAACTTGCACCAGGTGCTACGGCTAATCGACGAGCTGCTTTAAAGTTGACATCCAAAGGCTTATTTTGTTAAAGCTGATACAGAATGAAGTTGGGTTTTACCCTCTGGGCCACGCCAGGGAAGCTGAAGCTGTTGTCCTACAGCTCCCGAGAAGCGGGCTACGGAAGTTGCTTTCCCCGTCAGATGGCCGCCGTCTACTTGGAGGACTCTTCATATGCAACTGACCTATCGCGGCATTGCCTACGTCTTTGTCCCTTCTGCCCCCGCGAGCTGCCAGCGGCAGGCGGTGCGAGTGCGGTACCGGGGCTTAGCGTGGGACTGGCCAGCTCAATCGGCATCTGTGGCGCTGCCACAGTCTTTTGCCTTGACGTATCGAGGCCTTGTCCTCAACCCAGTGGCGAAGACAGCGAGCAGGGCGCCGGCAGCTATCTCCCCGCATATGGAGACCCATCGGCAGAATCTGCTGCGCCGGCTGCAGGAGCGCATCCGTTCCGCCCAGGCCCGCGGGGATGAGCATCTGTTGCAGCAACTGGAACAGGAGCGACAACTCCTGGCCTGAGCTCTTCCTCGACCTCCCTCCATAGGTCAGGAGAATTCGGGATAATGGTGCTGCCCTATGCTGAACGAGGGGGGTAGCGGCTGTGAGCTTGCGGGTGGATTTCGAGAAGGAAGGGACGGCAGCATCTCGCCAGTTGCCCCCTGCCAAGGCGGCGGTGGGGAGCTAGGGCATGAAGGAAGGGATCCCAGGGGGCTCTTCCTCCCACCGTTCCTTGCTCTCAGTAGCGGGGCTAGTGGCCGGTGCTACCCTGCTCAGCAAGGGCATGGGGTTTGTCCGGCAGGCCCTGATTGCGGCAATCTACGGCTCCGGGCTGGAGTACAGCGCCTTTGGGGTGGCCTATGTCCTGCCCGGTTTCTTGTTGATCCTGCTGGGCGGGATCAACGGTCCTTTTCACAGTGCCATCGTCAGCATTCTTAAAAAGCAGCAGCTCTCAGAAGAAGCAGCAGCCCGCTGGCTGGAGTCAATCTCCACCTTGGTGGGCTGTCTTCTCTTAACCGTGACCTTGGGCCTATGGTGGGGAGCCGACTGGGTAGTGCGCCTGACGGCGCCGGGATCCAGCCCTGCAGTTCATGCCCTTGCTGCCCAGCAACTGCGGATCATGGCGCCGCTGGCCTTGCTCTCGGGGTGGATTGGCATTGGCTTTGGGGCACTCAATGCGGCCGAGCACTACCTCTTGCCTGCCCTCAGCCCCCTGATCTCCAGCCTGGCAGTCATCGGGATCCTGCTTAGCTTGGGGTGGACAGGGATCCCAACCTTGCTGGCCTGGGGCGTACTTGTCGGGGCCATTGCCCAGTGGTTGGCTCAGGTACCGTTGCAGCAGCGGCTGGGGCTGGGGCGGCTGCGGCTGCGCTTTGAGTGGGGATCCCCGCAGGTGCGAGCCGTGGGCCTGCTCATGCTGCCAGCGGTCATCTCCTCTGGCATGATCCACATCAATGTCTACGTGGATCTCTTTTTTGCCTCCTTTGTGCCCGGGGATCGCACCATCGGCAACTTGGGCTACGCCCAGCTTTTGGTGCAAACCCCCCTGGGGATCCTTTCCAACATGGTGCTGGTGCCTTTGATGCCCCTCTATGCCCAACTAGCAGGAGAGAGAGACCGCTGGCCCGAGCTGTGCCGGCGCATCCGGCAAGGGTTGATGGTGACCGCCATCCTCACCCTGCCCCTTGCCATGCTGTTGGTGGCCTTGGCCGAACCCATTGTCCAGGTGGCCTACCAACGGGGTCGCTTTACGGCGGAGGCAACCCAGGAGGTGGCGGCTCTGCTGATGGCCTATGGCCTGGGGATGAGCTTTTACCTGCTGCGGGATGTGCTGGTGCGCATCTTTTACGCTCTGGAGGACGGAACCACGCCCCTGCGCATCAGTGGCCTAGCCATTGGCCTCAACGCCCTTCTGGACTTCCTATTTCTACAGGTCTTTGGGGCACCAGGCATTGCCCTGGCCACAGCAGGGGTTAACCTAGTAGCCCTGATTGGACTGGGGATCTGCCTTCACCAGCGCCTGCCAGGGATCCCCTGGCAAGAGATGGGACAAGCCCTACTGCCCCTGCTGGGGATTACCGTCCTAGCTGGTGGGCTTAGCCACTGGCTGTGGATGCAGCTACGCGCCTACGAGATCTTGGGATCCCCCCTGCTCACCGCCCTTGTCTGGGCTGGGCTGGCCGGTGGCCTGGGCCTAAGCCTAGTGGTAGCTGGAGCTCTGTATCTGCAGATCCCGGAGGTGGAGGGGCTGGCCCTCCAGATCTGGAGGCGGCTTGCTCGCCCCTAATTGATGGCCTCCAGGTAATCGCGTACCCGGTTGCGCCGCTTAGGCTGCCGCAGCTTCTGCAAGGCTTTGGCCTCGATTTGCCGTACCCGCTCCCGCGATAGATCCAAAGCGCGGCCAATTTCCGCTAGGGAGTAGGTGCGACCATCCCCCAGCCCAAAGCGCATGCGAATCACATCCCGCTCGCGGCTGGTGAGATCCTCCAACAGCTGCTGCAGATCGCGCTGGAGGGCCTCGCGCATCATCATCTCTTCAGGAGAGATGTCATCGGTCTCTAGCAGATCCCCTAGCTCGGTGTCCTTGTCTTTGCCCACCTTGGTTTCCAGAGAAACCGAGCGCGGCACCCGCACCAGCAGCTCCCTGACCTGGGGCACGGTCATCTCCAGCTCGGAAGCAATGTCCTCAATGGTGGGGGTACGGCCTTTTTCCTGGGAAAGCTTGCGCTGGGCCTTTTTGATCTTGTTTAGCTTCTCGGTTATGTGGACAGGCAAGCGGATGGTGCGGCTTTGGGTGGCGATAGCCCGGGTGATCCCCTGCCGGATCCACCAGTAGGCGTAGGTGCTGAAGCGGTAACCCTTTTTGGGGTCAAACTTCTCCACTGCTCGCTCCAGGCCCAGCGTGCCCTCCTGGATCAAATCCAGCAGCTCCAGGCCGCGGTTTTGGTATTTTTTCGCCACCGACACCACCAGGCGCAGGTTGGCCTTGATCATCTGTTCCTTGGCCCGCTTGCCGATGCGCTGGATCTGTTGCAGCTTTTCAGGCGTAAGGTTGGCCCACTCAGGGAACTGGTTGGCCCTAGCCACCCATTCTGCCAGAGTAGGCTCCCGCCCCAGCTCTTTCTGCAAACGCAGGCGCACATCCAAGAGCTTCATGTAGTCTTGGACTTTTTGGGCCAGCGCCACCTCCTCGTCTCGTCCCAAGAGGGGAACACGTCCAATCTCCTGGAGGTAAAGGCGCACCAGGTCAGTGGAGGGTCGAGCTGGCCCCTCTTCGGCGTACTCGCTTTCGGCAAACTCCGCCTCTTCCTCCTCCGTCAGGTCGAGGAGGTCGGTTGGAGTTTCAAACAAAGTGTCGTTGGCTTCAGGTTCGTAGATAGACATGTAAGTGCTACTGAGTGAAATAGCAACAGAGACAGTCAAGCAGCTGGACTAACATTGAAGAGAGGGCTAAGTTTAGGGTTCCCCAGGGACGGTGGCTGTACGCTGTCATCATCCCCCCGGAGACAACACTCTCCTCTGGCTAAGTCCAACCCTGGAATCCTGCCCTCGGTAGGGAACGGCTGAGATAGCCACGAAGGAAGCCACCTGCTGGCGAAGTGTAAGCCCCTTATCATAACTTAATTATAGTTGCCTCTCTCAGCTTAGCTGCATGAGATTGGGCGCAGATTTCTCCCCCCTGAGCCGTCGTCACGGTTGCTGGAAAGCGCAGGGTTTTTGCTGCTGCGCCATTGTTCCTGCGTCGAGGTAGGATCTACCAAGCGTGGCTACTGCCGGAGGCAACCAACCTCTCTGCAGAACTTAAACTAGGAGGTAGAGGGTCAACTTCCACGAGCTATTTTTCTGCCCCTTTCCTGCTACGGTGGAGAGGCTACAGGTCAAGCCGCCCGACCAGATGGGGTTCGTTCCTGTCATCCCTATGAACTGGGTAGCTACATCACTCCCTCTCTCCCTGAAGGGAGAGGCCATTTCTACCCTAGCGCTGACGCTGCTTCTGGGGATCGGCCTATTCTTTTTTCTGCGAGCCTCAGGTAGAGATCGCAGCGAAACCCGCTTCTATTCTAGCAGCCGCAGTCTGGAGGAAATGGGATCCCTTCTCCGAAAGCACCTGGAAGGGCGGGCCTATCGCTTGCAGTTTGCCGATGCCGAGGGGATCGCCACCTTTATCGGTCAGGCCCGGCCCAGCGTTGGGTTGGCTGTTTTTTTGACAGGGCTAGCAGGAGTGGGTCTTGCCTGTTTGGCTCTGGTGCTGTCCCTGCTGGAGCCGGCGTGGGGAGCCTGGCCCTGGACCCTGGTGCTGGCCGCTCCCTGGGCGGGCTGGTACTACTGGCGGCGCAACTACCGGCTGGAGCGGCTTCGCCTGAAGCTGCAAGAGGCTGACCCACCCCCTGGATCCCTGCTGTGGGTGGAGGGGCAGCGGGATGAGCTGGAGGTGCTGGCTGCCAGCTTGGGGCTGCAAGAGCGGGAGCCGGAGCGAGGGTAGAGCCCTAAGGCTCCTCGGAAAAGAGGGAGGCCGGGATCAGAGACAGTTGCTCCGCCGGGGCGGGGTTGCGGATCTCGAGGGGCTCAGGGTGTTGTTCAGGCTGTTTTTTCTTGGGGGAAAGGCGGCTTTTCCCTTGGCTGCGCAGACCTAGGCCAATGCGGCTGTGTTGTTCCACTAGGGCCAGCACCTGCTTGGCCCGCTCGATCACCGGCTGGGGCAGGCCGGCCATGCGTCCTACCTCGATGCCGTAGGAGCGGTCGGCCCCACCGGGCTGCACCTGGTGCAGGAAGATGATGCGATCCGGCAGCTCTTTCACCACCACCTGGAAGTTGGCCACGTTGGGCAGCAGGGTCTCCAGTTGGTTGAGCTCGTGGTAGTGGGTGGCAAAGATCGTGCGGGCGCGCACCTGGGTGGCGAGGTACTCAGCCACCGCCCAGGCAATGGAGAGGCCGTCGAAGGTGGCGGTGCCGCGGCCAATCTCGTCCAAAAGCACCAGGGAGCGCTCGCCGGCGTGGTTGAGGATGTTGGCCGTCTCGTTCATCTCCACCATGAAGGTGGACTGTCCCGTGGCCAGGTCATCGACAGCGCCGATGCGGGTAAACACGCGGTCACACAAGCCCAGCTCCGCCCGCCTTGCCGGCACAAAGCTGCCCATCTGGGCCAGGATCTGGATGAGCCCGATCTGCCGCAAATAGGTGGATTTGCCCGACATGTTGGGGCCAGTGAGGACAATCAGATCCGGGCCGTGGGGGGATCCCAGACGCACCGAGTTGGGGACAAATAGGCCCTGGGGCAAAGACTTCTCCACCACCGGATGGCGCCCTTCCTCGATGACTAGGCGGCGATCTTCCGTGATCACGGGACGGGTGTAGCCCTGCTGCACGGCCACCTCGGCCAGGCCAAAGAGGGCATCGACGGCGGCCAGGGTCTGGGCCACCTGGCGGATGGCGGCAGCTTGGGATCCTGCCTCTTGGCGCAGGTGCACAAACAGCTCGTATTCCCGCTGGTTGATCTCAGTCTGAGCGGTGAGGACGCGGGCTTCTTTTTCTTTGAGCTCAGGGGTGATGAAGCGCTCTTCGTTGGTCAGGGTCTGCTTGCGGATGTAGTCTTTTGGCACCTGCTGGGCCTTGGCGCGGCTGATGCTGATGTAGTAGCCGAAAGCCTTGTTGAAGCCAACTTTGAGGGTGGGGATCCCAGTGCGCTCGCGCTCGGTTTTCTCCAACTGGGCAATCCACTGGCGGTCTTGCTCCACCTGCTGCCGCAGCCTGTCCAGCTCCGGATCGACGCCGGGCCGGATTAGCCCCCCTTCGGTGAGCACAGGGGGAGGGGAGGGCAGGAGGGTGTGCTCGATGCGGCGGCCCAGGTCAACCAGGGCGGGATCCACCTGCTGCAAGCTCTGCAGGAGAGGGGTCTTGGCTTCGGCCACCAGCTCCGCCAGTTGGGGCAGTTTGCCCAAGGAGGAGCCCAGGGCCACCAGCTCGCGCGGGTTGGCGGTGCCGGAGGCGACGCGGTTGGCCAAGCGCTCCAGGTCATAGAGAGAGTCCAGCAGGGATCCCAGGCGGGTGCGCAGGGAGGGGTTTTCCAACAGCTCCTGGATGGTGTCCTGGCGGAGGCGGATTTGCTCGAGATCCCGCAAAGGCTGCAGCAGCCAACGGCGCAGGGTGCGTCCTCCCATGGCGGTGCGGCTGTGATCCAGCACCCAGAGCAGGGATCCGACAAAGGCCCCCTCGCGGATGGTCTGGGTGAGCTCCAAGTTGCGGCGGGTTTGGGGATCCAAGATGAGGTAATCCGTCAACTGGTAGGTGCGAGGGGGACGTAGGAGGGGATGGCCCCCCTGGGGAGAAGGCTGCACCAGGTTCTTTTGCGTCTCCTCCAGGTAGTGCAAGAGCCCTCCCGCCGCCCGAATTGCCAGGGGCAGCCCCTCGCAGCCCAAGCCCTCCAAAGAGCGCAGGCCATAGGTCTGTAGCAAGTTTTCTCGAGCCACCGCCAGCTCAAAGGGCTCCGCCGGGCGCAGGGTATAGGTGTACTGGCCGGGCAGGCCCAGGGGAGCTTGGGGATCCCCAGGCCGAATTAGGCCCAGGCCCAGCCCTTCCTCGGTGGGCAGCAGGATCTCCGCCGGCTGCAGCCGGGCCAGCTCCTGTTCTAGCTGCTCTTGCCCCTCGCTCTGGCAGACCCAGAACTCGCCGGTAGAAATGTCGGCGTAAGCCAGGCCCCAGGGGGTTTGCTTGGAGCCTCTCAGGCGGACCACGGCGGCCAAGTAGTTGTTTTGCCGTGCCTGCAGCAGCCCCTCTTCGATGACCGTGCCGGGGGTGATGACCCGCGTCACTTCCCGCCGCACCAAGCCTTTGGCCTGATCCGCCGGCTCCATCTGGTCGCAGACGGCCAGGGCATAGCCTTTGGCCACCAACTGAGCAGCATAGCGGTCAAAGGCGTGGTAAGGGATCCCGCACATGGGCACCCGTCCTATGGCCCCTGCCTCCCGCCCGGTGAGCACCAGCTCCAGCTCCCGCGACACCACTTCCGCGTCCTGGAAAAACATCTCGTAGAAATCCCCTAGGCGGTAGAGCAAGATGGCGTGGGGATACTGCCGCTTCAGCTCCACATAGTGCTGCATCATGGGGGTGAGCAGGGCGGGATCCACCTCTAAGGCATCCCAAGTAGGCTCGGCGGAAGAACTCATGGCATCAAAACGTGGGCAAGCAATGGGCTGAAGGTTCGGAGTCTAGCCAACTCGAGCCGACCAGCTTGGGCCATTCTAGATCCAGGTCTAGATGAAGTTTGAGACGTTTCCCCAGCCCTTCTCCCCTGATTCCCATTTCGCGGTTGGTTGCCATGACCTCGCTCAGGGTAGTTGGATCCCCCCTGAGGTAAGTCTGAATGGCTGGGCAGAGGCGCTGCCCGGTCTTGTCCAAAAGCCCTGAAGCGCAAGAGAGAGAAATTTAGGCACAAGCTATTGAAACTGACTTGCAACATCCAAGAAGCCTTGCTATTCTAGCGACTACGTTTTGTTGAGTTTGACTTTCAATAAAGCTCGGGAGGGAGGCCTGGCCAACTTGGCTGAGTTTTCCATCCTGCCCTTGCGGGCGGAGGGGGTTTCTTGGCCTCAGAAGGCTCTCTTCCTGGGCAAAGCTCGAGAGGCTTTCCCGGTGCTGGTCGATCGCGAGTGTCCGTATACAGAGGTTGAGGGGGGCAGAGGCTGGGGGCAAAGAAAGCGGCTGCTCTCGCCAATCGGTTTGACCTGTTTGCTATTGAGTTTCATTTTCCTAGTACTTTTGGTCTCGATTGCTTTGGGATCCGTTCCCATGACTTTCCCAGAACTCTGGCAAGCCCTGTGGGGGCAGGGGGATCCCATTCGGCAGACGATTGTTTGGCAGTTGCGGCTGCCGCGGGCGCTCTTGGCCCAGTTGCTGGGGGCGGCTCTGGGGATGGCAGGGGCCCTGTTGCAGGGGATGCTGGGCAATGGGCTGGCGGATCCCTACCTGCTGGGCATTTCGGCGGGGGCGGGCCTGGCGGCGGTGGGGTTGCTCACCTTGGGAGAGTGGACGGCTTGGGTGCCCCTGGCCGCTTGGGTGGGCGGGGTGCTGACTACCGTGTTGGTGTACGGGTTGGCGCGTACTCCCTCGGGACTGGCGGTGGAGCGGCTGATCTTGGCGGGGGTGGCCGTCAGCGCCCTGTTTGGGGCCATTAGCTCCACCTTGTTGTTGATGGCCGATGACCGGGTGCAGGTGGCTCTCACCTGGTTGATCGGCAGCTTGAGCGGGCGGGGCTGGCCAGAGGTGCAGGTGGCCGGGGCGTATATCCTGGTCGGCTTGGGATTGGGATGGGGGCAGGCGCGGGCTTTAAACCTGCTGAGCTTGGGGGAAGAGATGGCGGTGAGCTTGGGGATCCCTCTGGCGCGGACGCGGGTGGTGATTGGTCTGGTGGCGGCTTGGCTGGCGGCAACCGCCGTCAGTGTGGGGGGGTTGATCGGCTTTGTCGGTTTGGTGGTGCCCCACATGGTGCGGCAGGGGGTGGGATCCGATTACCGCTGGCTGTTGCCCCTTTCTGCCTTGGCGGGGGCGACCCTGCTGAGCGGTGCCGATATCCTGAGCCGTTTGGGCCCGATAGAGCTGCCGGTGGGGATTGTCACCGCTGTGATGGGGGCTCCCTTTTTCGGCTGGCTGCTGTGGCAGCAGGGGGCAGGGCGATGAGAGAGCCCATCCTGCAGGTCGAGGATTTGAGCGGGGGCTACGGATCCCGGACGGTGGTGCGACAAGTGAGCTTCAGCGTGCAAAAGGGGGAATGGCTGAGCATTGTCGGCCCCAATGGTTCCGGCAAATCGACGGTGCTGCGGCTGTTGAGTCGGGTTCTGATTCCCCAAGCTGGGCGCGTGTACTTGGGCGGTCGGGATCTGCACGCTCAACTCACTCCAAAGCAGGTGGCCCGGCAGTTGGCTCTTTTGCCCCAGCAGCCGAGGATCCCGGCAGGGCTGACGGTGCGGCAATTGGTCAGTCTGGGGCGTTCTCCCCACCAGCCCTGGTGGGCGTGGCAGTTGATGCGGGCCGATTGGCAGCGGGTGGAGTGGGCTCTAGAGCAGACAGGACTGGGATCCCTGGCGCTGCGACCGAATAGCCGCATCACCTGATCCACCATTTCCCGGTGTTTTCCGGTCAAGATCGGCTCGGTGCGCAGATGGGGACTGGCACGCAGGGCTTGGATCACCGGGGCCAGCTTAATGGCTTCGGGCCGTGTGCCCAAGATCACGGCAACGAGGGGAAGGGAGGCCATAAGCTCAAGGACATCGGCACCTATAGGAGATGGGAAGCGCAGCTCATTGAAGCAAGGCCACCAACAAACCACTAACAAAAACCACTAACAAAACAGAGGCGGCGAAGGGTGTGGGTTGCTCAAGGTCGCAAGCCACCGAGATGTAGACTCTGCTGAGTCAGGCTGAGGGCAATGTCGAGACGAGAGGAACCACAAGGGGGCTATTGCTGCTCACCCCGATCTTACCCCTCCAGCTGCCCCACCAATTTTTCACCGGATGAGCTGGAGAAAAAGGGTTGACGGGATCCCACTCCTGCAACTAACCTAAAGGGGGCTGAAGAGATCCTCTTCTGGCTGTCCGGGTTGTTTCGGTTAACCTTTTTGGAGGAAAACGTTCAACAGCATGGACGCTTCCGGTAGTTGTAGCGCCAGCCACCAGTGGATGGTCTTCGAGGAGCACGTTCTTGAAGACTGGGCTCTTACTGGTGTCTTCCTTTTCCCCGCTGACAGCTTCTGTCGTCGCTTGAGAGGATCCCGTTTCGCCAACGCGAAGGGGTGGGAGAGTTTTCCCGGCTAGCTTTTGACTTGGGTGGCTCTCTCAGTCGGCGACGAACAGATGAGCTGAGCAGAGCCTTACCTGAGCAATGGGTTTGTACAGCCCTGTTCAGAAAAGGGGAGATCAGGAGTAATTCCGAGGGGATTCCCCTTGACTTTCCTGTTGTGGGTTTTGGGGTTTCCGCAGGCCTGGGGATCCCTTGGAGTCCCTTTTATCGGCTTGGGCGCTTGCGATCCAAGCTGGGCTTGGAGGCCTGGCGCTAGACCTACGGCTTGCTGCGCGGCCATCCAAGGGTTTCAGGGCTTCCCTGTGAGCCTTGGAGCACCGGTTGGCTGTTGACCTCCTGGTTCTCTTCATCCCGGCTGACCCCAACGTTCGGAGGTTTATCATGCGGCACAACATTCTTCGCGATCTCCTAACCCCTGCTTCCTTGGAAGCCGCCAAGCGAGAGGCCAACCGCGCTCCCATTGCCGAGCTGGTGCAGCAGTTGATGGAGATTTCACCTCGGCAGCGGGCTTTGGCTTTCCGCTTGCTGGAAAAAGACAGAGCCATTGCAGTGTTTGAGTATCTGCGGCCCGAAGAGCAGGCCGATCTCATTCGCAGCATGGAAAGCCCAGAAGTGATCCGGCTGGTAGAAGCCTTACCTCCGGATGAGCGGGTGCGTCTGTTTGAGGAGCTGCCGGCCAAAGTAACCAAGCGCCTCATTGCCAACCTCAGCCCAGAAGCTCGGGAAGCAGTGAATATCTTGCTGGGTTATCCAGAGCGCAGTGCCGGTCGGCTAATGAACCTGCGCTACTTGTCGGTACGGGATACCCTCACCGTCGGGGCTGCTCTGGCCAGCGTGCGGGACTCTCAACTGGGAGACGATGAGCTGGATGTGATTTTTGTGGTGGACGATCAGCGGTTCTACAAAGGTTTGGTTCGCACCGTGCGCCTCGTGAAAGCGGATCCGGATTTGCCCATTCGGGAGCTGATTGAGGGATCGGATATTTTTGCTCGGGTTACCGACCGGGATCTCCAGGCAGCTCGTTTGCTCAAGGATTCCGGCTTGCCGGCTATTCCGGTGGTCGACAGTGAAGGACGCTTGGTGGGAGATATCACCTTTGAAGATGTCATCAACTTGGTGGAAGAAGAAGCCACCGACGCCGCTCTGGCCCAAGCAGGGGTGGGCAACTTGCTCAGCCGAGACAAGGTTTGGAGCGAGCGCCTGGTTAGAGGCTCCCGTTGGTATGCCGTCCGCCTGCGCATCACGTTTTTAGTCATCACCTTGATTGGCGGCATGTTGGTGGGGGGAGTGATCGAAACCTTTGAGGAGGTGTTGCAAGCAGTAACGGCAGCGGCTGTTTTCATCCCCTTGGTCATGGATATGGGCGGTAATGTCGGTACCCAATCTACGACCATCTTTGCCCGTGGCTTGGCTTGGGGCCACATCAACGTGCGGCAGTTTCTCCCCTATTTGCTGCGGGAAGCCAGCATTGGTGGCATTATCGGTGTGATCCTGGGGGCCACGGCTGGGGTGATTGCCTACTTCTGGCAGGGGGCACCCAATGGGATCCCACAATTGGGTCTAGCGGTGGGCTTGGCTCTGGCCATTGTCCTCACTTTGGGGGCTATCTTGGGCGCCATTTTGCCCTGGGTGATGTTAAAGCTGGGCTTTGACCACGCTCCCGGAGCAGATCCTTTTATCACCACCATTAAAGACTTCACCGGCCTCTGGGTGTATTTCACCCTGGTGGCTTGGCTAGTCGGGATTGAAGTGGAGCTCTAGGGCTGCTCTCTTCGCCTTGCAGTCCAACTTTGGCTCCCAGGCTACCCCCGGCCTGGGGGAGCTGGATTCAGATTGAATCCGATTATTCGTTCAGGAGGTGTGCCATGACTTTGAAAGCTCCTTCCACCACAGCTCAGTTCCGGTTGCTGCTGCAGCGCTACGCCCATCGAGTCAGCATAACCTGTGCTTTAGAAACAGGTGGTAAGCTGGCCCCAGAATCCGCCTTTGCTCAACTGGAAACCCTCTGGCAAACCTTGCAACAGGAAGCCACTGCCCTTGGGATCCCAGATGAGGATGGCTAAACTTTACCCTTTCACGAGAACCGGAGCATGACCTGGATTGACTTCACCTTGCGTTTGGCCGTTGCCTTTGTCCTGGGATCCCTCATTGGCCTGGAGCGACAGTGGCGGCAGCGCATGGCCGGCTTGCGCACCAATACCCTGGTGGCCACGGGTGCAGCTTTGTTTGTCATGCTCTCGGTTCTCACCCCTGATGAAAGCAGCCCGACCCGTATTGCGGCCCAAGTGGTATCGGGGATTGGCTTTTTGGCCGGGGGCGTGATTCTTAAGGAAGGAGCCAGCGTCCGTGGCCTGAACACCGCCGCCACCATCTGGTGTGCAGCCGCGGTGGGAGCCTTTGCCGGATCGGGGTACATTCCCCAAGCTGCCATTGGGGCCGCAGCTGTGTTGATCTCCAACGTTGTGCTGCGTCCGCTGGGCTACCGCATCAACCAGCAGCCTTTGAAAGGCACAGAACTGGAACTGGTCTATGAGTGTTCATTTGTCTGCAAAAGCCAAGCAGAGGCCCACATCCGCGCCTTGCTCCTGCAGGGTATAGCTCCCACCCATCTCAAACTGCGCGCCCTCTACAGCGAAGACCTGGAGGACAAGCCCGATCTGGTCAAAGTCGAAGCAGAGCTAGTCACCCAGACCCGCGACGACCAAGCCCTGGAACTTGTCGTCAGCCGCCTCAGCCTAGAGCCAGGTGTGATCACTGCCCGATGGCGGATCATCGAACAGGAATTTGGCTGATCCCTCATCCTGCCAACTCCCAACCGGTCAGCAACGCAAACACCAGAAATAAGCCGCCCCCCACCCAATGCACGGCGCGTTCAGAGATGTGAGCTGCTAAAAAACGACCTCCCACCACCGCCAGCCCCACCATCAGTCCATGGCCGAGGGTAGCCCCTGCCCAGACGCTCAATCCCGGGTGGGTAGCCGCCAAGGAGATGGTGGCAATCTGGGTTTTATCCCCGAACTCGGCCAAGGCCGTCAAGCTAAAGGCTTCCCACACCACAGCCCAAGCACCGCCGCGGCCCGCCCCTTTTTCTTCTGCCTGCTCCACCAGCCTGAGGGCTTCTTCCTCTTCTTCTTTTTCCTGCTGGGGAGTCATCTTGTAAGCTTGCCAGAGCATTCTCAGCCCAAAAGCCGCAAAAACCCCAGCCGACAACACTCGCACGCCCAGCGGCGGCAGCAGCTTGAAAAGCACCTTCCCGGCCACCACCGCCAGCAAGGTCATCACGGCCAAAGCCAGCCACGTCCCCAAGAAAACCCAGCGGCGCGGGTGTCGCATAGCCAGAATCAGGGGGGTAAAAAAGGTTTTATCCCCAAACTCTGCTACCGTAACCAACAGCAAACTTGACGCAAAACCAACCCACATCGTTTAGCCTCCAACCTCTCTTGTGTGTGGAATCGGTTCACACCTAGAGGTGAAGGCTGGGAAAGTCAGACGGACTCACCAAGCTCACCTCTGCGTGAACTCAGCGAAAGTCTCGTCACCAAAGCAGCCTGCCGGGCTTGCTTTGTCTCTTGCACCGGGCTGTTTTTAGCCAGTATGTCGATGCAGAGGGCGGTAAGCCGCCTGACTACTCCCTTTCCGTCTGAATGGTAGCATGCTGAGCTCCCAGTGGGAGTCATTCATTCAAGCATTCAAGAAAAGCTCTCCAATGGGATCCCCCAAGACTTGCTGTGCCTTGGCCGATATCAGCTAGAAATCGCAGGAGCCCCGCACTGTACCCGTAGGGTCAGTGTCGGGAGGAATGCGGAAGTTATGATAGAACCATGACCCAAGTCCTGACCGTAGCTTGCAAGCTCAAGGTGTCCCAGTCGCAAGCCGCAAAGTTGGATGAGACAATGGATGCCTTTGTGCAGGCATTGAACTGGGTCAACCAAAACACACCAGAAAAAGTAGTCAACGCAGTCAAACTCCAATCCCTTTGCTATTACCAGATTCGCGCTCGGTTTGGCTTGTCCAGTAACTTGGCTCAGCAGGTCTGCAGACGGCTGGCCGGTGCCCGTAAAGTTGCCCGACAGAAAAACCGTCCGGTCAAAGCGTTCAAGAGAGGCTTTGCGACCTACGATGCCCGTATCTTTTCGTTTCGCGAGAAAGACTGGACGGTGTCGCTGACCACGGTGGAGGGTCGGGAGCGCTTTGAGCTGGCGATTGGCCGTTACCAGAGAGAACAGTTGGCAGGCTCCAATCCCAAATCTGCCACTCTGGTCAAGCGTAAAGACGGTTCCTACTCCATTCAGATCTGTGTGGAAACGGAACCGTGCCCACCGCAACGCACGGACAGAGTGCTGGGCGTGGACTTGGGCAGGACGGATATCGCCCATACGTCAGAGGGGGACAACTGGAATGGGCAGCAGTTGAACCGAGTCCGCGACCACTACTCCAAGCTGAGGGCGGCACTCCAACGCAAAGCCAGTAAGGGCACACGCAGTTCGCGGCGCAGATGCCGTCAACTGTTGCAACGGCTGTCTGGCAAGGAAAGACGCTTTCAAACGTGGGTCAATCAAGGTGCTCCACACCGCTAACGCGACCGCATCTCCAAAGCTATTGTCTCTAGGGCAAAGGCGACAAACAGCGCTATTGCTCTGGAAGACTTGACAGGGATAAGGACTCCGTCCCGCTGGCGCGATCGGGAAAGGGTCAATCAACAGCCGCGCAGCAAAGCCGAACGGCGCAGGGCCAACAGTTGGGCGTTTTATCAACTCCGTCAATTTTTGGAGTACAAGGCTCTGCGTGCGGGGGTTGCTCTGATTCTTGTTCCGCCTGCCTACACGTCGCAGACCTGCCACCAGTGTTTGCACATTCATCCCGACCCTGCGCAATCCTACCGCAGTGGAAAGAAGTTTAAGTGTGGGCACTGTGGATGGGAAGGAGATGCGGATTTGAATGGTGCGAAGGTGATTGCGCTTTTGGGGGCTGCTGTAAACCAGCCTAGAGGTCAAGCCTACGGCTCGCTTCGCGAACGTGGTTGGCTTGCCAACTGCAGGGCTACCGTTCGCGCCAGCGGGCCGGAGGCCTTAAGCCCGCCCTGTACTGCGAAGCAGTCAGGGTCGGGTAGTTTACTTTTTCCACCCGGTTTTAGGGGCCAAGACCCGAGGCCGTGTTTACTCTGGATCCTGCTCTAACCGATGCTTGCCGAGCCACCTGCCCACACCCCCAAGGGATCCCTCTCTCTTCTTCGGAAGTCCTGTCCCCAGCTTTTGTGGCGACTGCAGGGGTGGTATTGGCAGCAGGCGGGCATGGCCTGGGAGGCGGGGCTGGCTTGGTTGGCGTTGTGGCTTTGGGCTGGCGCAAGAGAGAGCGGCTGGCTGGAGTGTGCCGAGGAGCTGCTGCAAGAGGCTTGGGTGGCCGGCTATAGCTGGGCTGCCCTCTGGACAGCTTGCCAGGAGGGGGAAGATCCGCCGGGGACCGTCCTCCACCTGCGAGCCAGGGATCCCCGACCGCTGCGCCGGGAGGGGTTGATTTCCCTCCTCTTGCACCTGATGGCGCTGCTGGGGCTGGCTTGGTGGGGATCCCGGCCTTGATCAGACGCAGAACTCCGGATCCCAGTCACGCTTTTGCTGGAGGATCCCGAGCCACAGTTGCTCGAACCGGATTCAGAATCCATAGAATCTCTCCCACCAGAGCCAACAGCAGAGCCGCCCGGCCCGGCCCCGGAATCGCCCCCTGCAGACGATCTATCCCCACCGGAGCCTGTGCCCCAAGAGATCGAGATGCCAGCCATCCCGGAGGCTGAATCTTTGCTGGCCCTGCAAACTCCGACCCCTACACCCATTCCCACGGCAAAGCCAGAACCCACCCCTACTCCTCCGCTGACCCCATTACCGACAGCCATCCCGCAACCCACTCCTCCGCCACAACAGCCCACCCCAACTCCGGCGGTTACCCCCACCTCTACAGCGACTCCACTCACCTCCGCCCCGGTTACCTCAAGCACCCCTCTGCCCCGCTTTACCCTTTACCCCCTTGATCCAAGGGATCCGTTCCAGCGTAAAGACTGCCGCCGCTCCGCCTTCCCCCGGCAGCGAGAGCAGATTGGGGCCAAGGGATCCTGAAACTGGGACACCTGGCGGTATAGGTGCAGCCCAACCCCATTCCTCTGCCCCAACACCTGCCACCCCCACTTCCTCCCCACCGACAGTGGCTGCCAACCCCCAGCCGGACATCCTGGCCCGCCCGATCCCCGGTCGCAATCCTCCGCCCCCCTACCCTCCTCAAGCTCGCCGTCTCGGCCAACAGGGGCAGGTGCTGCTGCGGGCCAAGGTCAATGCCCAGGGGCAGGTGCAGCAGGTGGAGATCGCCTCTTCCAGTGGGTTTCCCGCCCTGGATAGGGCAGCGCAGGAGGCGGTGCAGCGGTGGGAATTCAGCCCGGCCTTGAGAAACAACGCCCCCATCGAGTCTTGGGTGGTGGTGCCCATCCAGTTCACCCTCAATTGATTGCTGTTTGGGAATGGTTTTGGAGATTGTCTATGCTGTCTCGTCTTTCTCGCCGTCAACCGTTCGCCTTTGGTCTGGCCAGCGTGGGGGCCTGGGGAATGGGGCGTTTGGCCCAAGCCCAAGGTCGGATCCCTCAGGAGCCACTCCTGTCAGCGAGACAGAGTCCTTTTCGTCGGGTAGCCAGCCTCACCACCTTGACTGCCGATATCCTCTATCGCTTGGCCCCCGATAGGTTGGTGGGGATCCCTGCCAGTCGTTTGTTGGAGGAGGATCCCCGCTTCCAAGGCTTGACCCGCCTGGGGCTGGGCAACCAACCCAACCTGGAGCAGCTTGTGGCCCTACAACCGGACTGGGTGGTGGGGGCCAGTGGCTTTCACGAGGCTCTGGCAGAACGGCTGCAGGAGCTGGGGATCCCCATCTACCTCACCCGCGTGGACAGTTGGGCTGCTTTGGAAGAGACGATTGCCACCCTGGCTGCTGCTTTGGGGGCGGATCCCGATCCCTTGCTGCGGCAGTATGGATCCCTTTTGCCCCAGGAACTGCCCCGCGTTCGACCCAAAACCTTGCTCTTGGTGGGCACCCAGCCGATTCTTTCTCCCAACCGGCAAAGCTGGGCCGGGGATCTGCTGGAACGCTTTGGCGCGGACAATCTCACCGCTACTTTGCAAAGCCAAGGGCCTTTTCGGGGCTACGTCACCCTTTCGGCAGAGCGCATCCTGGAAGCCAACCCAGAAGTTCTGCTGGTGGTCAACCCGGAGGCGGCGGATCCCTTGGCGTTTTTCCGTTCCCGCCCCTTTTGGAATCGGTTGCAAGCCGTCCAAACTGGGAAAGTTTATGGATTTGACTACTACGGCTTGGTCAATCCCGGCACCCTGGAGAAGATCAGGGCTGCCTGTGAGCAGTTGGCTAGGGTTTTTTTGAGGTGGGATAGAGGGGCAGTAAACGCTGTTTTTCCTATCAGGGGAAAGGGGATCCCCCCCCTATGCATAAACCACAACTTAGCTATGCCGAAATCGCATAGCTCGTTAAGAAGTGTAACGCCAACTACCAAAGTCAATGGTTCGTCATCGCTAGGGTAGGCGGTGTTATCCCACGGCAGCGATCATGGCGAACCAGTTTGAACGCCTTAAAAGCGAGAAGGATGGGCTGGCGGTTAAGGACGAGCTGGAAGCTTTTGCCCAAATGGGCTGGGAGAACATCCCCGAAGACGACCGAGATCACCGCCTCAAGTGGCTGGGGATCTTCTTTCGCAAGCGCACCCCTGGCAAGTTCATGCTGCGGCTGCGCCTGCCCAATGGGATCCTGACCAGCGGCCAAATGCGCAAGTTGGCCGAGATCCTCTGCCCCTACGGCCAAGATGGCGTAGCCGACATCACCACTCGGCAAAACCTGCAGCTGCGGGGCATTCCCATTGAGGACATGCCTCAGGTTCTGCGGCAACTCAAGGAGGTGGGCCTGACCAGCATCCAGTCAGGCATGGATAACGTGCGCAACATCACGGGATCCCCTCTGGCCGGTATCGACCCGGATGAGCTGATCGACGTGCGTGGCCTCACCCGCAAAGTGCAGGACATGGTAACCAACAACGGCGAGGGCAACCCTTCTTTCTCCAACCTGCCGCGCAAGTTCAACATCGCCATCTGCGGTTGTCGCGACAACTCGGTGCATGCCGAGATCAATGACCTGGCTTTTGTGCCTGCTTTCAAAGAGGGCAAGCTGGGCTTCAACGTCTTGGTGGGAGGCTTTTTTTCGGCCCGCCGCTGTGCCGAGGCCATCGGGCTGGACGTTTGGGTAGATCCCCGCGATGTGGTTCCTCTATGTGAGGCGGTGCTGCTGGTCTATCGGGATCACGGCCTGCGGGCCAACCGGCAAAAGGCGCGGCTGAGGTGGCTCATTGACGAGTGGGGCCTGGAGAAGTTTCGGGTGGCGGTGGAGCAGCAGATTGGCCACCCTCTGCCCAGAGCGGCGGAAAAAGACGAGGTGGTCTGGCACAAGCGGGATCTGCTGGGAGTACACGCCCAAAAGCAACTGGGCCTTAACTTTGTAGGCCTGCACGTGCCCGTCGGGCGGCTCAACGTCCCGGAGATGAGGGAGCTGGCTCGCTTGGCGGAGGTGTACGGCTCCGGAGAGCTGCGGCTAACGGTGGAGCAGAACGTGCTCATCCCCAATGTGCCCGACTCGCGGGTGGGGCCGCTTCTCCAAGAGCCGCTCTTGAAAAAGTTCTCCCCCAACCCGGGACCCTTGCAGCGGGGGTTGGTGTCCTGTACGGGCAACCAGTTTTGCAACTTTGCCCTCATCGAGACCAAAAACCGCGCCGTGGCCCTGATGGAAGAGCTGGAAGCCGAGCTGGAGATTCCTCAAGCGGTGCGCATCCACTGGACAGGCTGTCCCAACTCCTGCGGCCAGCCCCAGGTGGCCGATATTGGCCTCATGGGCACCACCGTTCGCAAGGACGGCAAGCCGGTGGAGGCGGTGGACATCTACATGGGAGGAGAAGTGGGCAAAGACGCCAAGCTGGGCGAATGCGTGCGCCAAGGGATCCCTTGCGAAGACCTCAAGCCCGTCTTGGTGGAGCTACTGATTGAGCACTTCGGGGCCAAGCCGCGTCGTGATCCCTCGGCTGCTCAGACCTCTGCTTCTCCCTTGATGACCTACTAGGCAGTTCGTCGTTCGAAATTTTGGAGGTTGTGATGTCTAAGCTATTCAACACTTCCTCTCCCATCTCCCGTCGCCAGTTTTTGGCTGGGGCAGCTGCCCTTGCGGCTGGAGCAGCTACGGCTGGGATCCCCCGCGCCCAATCCCAATCCTTGGGGCAGGGCTACTGGGTAGCTCAAGCTGATACCCCAGAAACCACGCGAGCCAGGCTGGGATTTATCGCCCTCACCGACGCTGCCCCCCTCATCATTGCCAAAGAGAAGGGGTTTTTTGCCAAGTACGGCATGAAAGACGTGGAGGTGGTCAAGCAGGCCTCTTGGGGTACCACCCGCGACAACTTGGTGCTGGGATCCGCCGCCGGCGGCATCGATGGGGCACACATCCTCACCCCCATGCCCTACCTCATCACCACCGGCAAAGTTACCGATGGCAAGCCGGTGCCTATGTACATTTTGGCCCGTCTCAATCTGGACGGTCAGGGCATCAGCATTTCCAACGAATATCGGGATCTGAAAATTGGCTTGGATAGTTCCCCCCTCAAAGCCAAGTTTGCCGAGCTTCGAGCTGCCGGCAAAGATCCCAAATGCGCGATGACCTTCCCCGGCGGTACCCACGACATGTGGATGCGCTACTGGCTGGCGGCAGGCGGGATCGATCCCACCCGCGATGTCTCCCTCATTGTGGTGCCGCCCCCGCAAATGGTGGCCAACATGAAGTCCAAAACCATGCAAGCTTTCTGTGTGGGCGAGCCTTGGAATGCCCAGCTGGTGAACCAAAAAGCGGGGTATAGTGCCCTCACCACCGGCGAGCTATGGAACAACCACCCGGAAAAGGCCTTTGCCCTGCGGGCCGACTGGGTGGATGCGCACCCGAAAGCCACCCTGGCCCTGTTGAAAGCAATCCTAGAAGCCCAGATCTGGTGCGAGCAGATGGAAAACAAAGAAGAAATGTGCCGCATCATTAGCAACCGTCGCTGGTTGGGGGTTCCCGTAGCGGATATCTTGGGCCGCGCCAAAGGCACTTTCGACTACGGCACCGGCAAGGTTGTTGAGAACAGCCCCCATTTGATGAAGTTCTGGCGAAATAGTGCTTCCTACCCCTTCAAGAGCCACGATCTCTGGTTCTTGACCGAAAACATCCGCTGGGGTTACCTGCCTGCTGACACCGATACCAAAGCTTTGGTGGATAAGGTCAACCGAGAAGATCTCTGGCGCGAGGCCGCCAAAGCCATTGGCCAGCAGGCTGCTATTCCCCCCAGCACCTCCCGCGGCGTGGAAACCTTCTTCGATGGGGTGAAGTTCGATCCCGAAAATCCTGCCGCCTATCTGGAGAAGTTGGCGATTAAGAAGCTGGCCTAACTTGCTGACTTGCCTGAGTTGGTAACTGCCCAGGAGAGAAGGGATCCGCCAACTTCTACCTAGGGTGTTCAAGTTGAACCCCTTCTCTCTTGGGATCCCTCTAAGCTAACTTCAACCTCACTCCTAGTAGACTATGAGACTTCCCGAATCCGCCCTAAAGTTGAGCTACCACCTCTTGCGGATCTTCCTTTCCCTACTGGCTGGCCTAGGACAATGGCTGCTGAAAACTGGCCCAGGTTTTGCTCTTCAGGCCAACGCCGGCATTGGTTCACCCGCTAGCTCTACCTTTGCTTGGCGGCAACGGGTTCAGGTTTACAAGGTGCTGCGCCGCATTCTGTTGCCCGCCACGGCCATTCTAATCCTGCTCATTCTCTGGCAAATTGCCTATAGCCGGCCGGGAGCCAACTTGCCCACACCTCTCCAAGTTTGGCAGGACACTTGGGATCCCCTCATTAAAGATCCCTTTTTTGACTATGGTGGCAATGCTAAAGGGCTGTTCTGGCAAATTTGGGCCAGCTTGCGGCGGGTGTTCATTGGGTTTGCCCTGGCCGGCTTGGTGGGGGTCGTGGGCGGCATGATCATTGGGGTTAACCGCTGGCTCTACGAGGCCTTGGATCCCATCTTTCAGGTGCTGCGCACAGTGCCACCTTTAGCCTGGCTGCCCATTTCCTTGGCCGCCTTTCGCGATGCCAATCCTTCCGCCATTTTTGTTATCTTCATCACTGCCCTCTGGCCTATTTTGATCAACACCATCGCTGGCGTGCAGCGGATCCCACAGGATTACCGCAATGTGGCCAGAATTCTGCGTCTGTCTGGCTGGAAGTATTTCTTCAAGATCGTCTTCCCGGCAACCGTGCCCTACATTTTCACCGGCTTGCGCATTGGGGTGGGCCTGTCTTGGCTGGCTATTGTGGCGGCGGAAATGTTGATTGGCGGCGTGGGCATTGGATTCTTCATTTGGGATGCCTGGAATAGCTCCCGCGTTAGCGAGATTATTCTGGCCTTGGTCTATGTTGGCCTAGTTGGACTTTTGTTGGATCGCATCACGGCTTGGATTGGCTCGCTGGTGGTGAGCGAAGATCACTAGGCTAAGTTTTCCTGATCCCAACAATCCATTTCAAGGAATCCCTTAGGTAGCCTTATGAAGACCCAGCCTTACATTGAAGTTGATCATGTAGACAAAGATTTTCTTCTAGACAATGGAGAAGTCTACCCTGTCCTGAGAGACATCCATCTAGAGATCCAAAAAGGGGAGTTTGTCTCGCTCATTGGCCACTCCGGCTGTGGCAAATCGACCTTGCTCAATATCCTTGCCGGCTTAGAGCAGCCATCCCGAGGCGGTGTTCTCCTAGAGGGCCGGCAGGTGACGGATCCCGGGCCGGATCGCATGGTGGTGTTTCAGAACTATTCCCTGCTGCCCTGGCTGACGGTGCGGGAAAACATTGCTCTAGCCGTAGACGAGGTGCTGGGATCCCTTCCCAAAGCGGAGCGGAAGCAGATTGTGGAAGAGCACATCCGGCGTGTGGGGCTGCAGGGGGCAGCCGACAAGCGCCCGGCCCATCTGTCGGGGGGGATGAAACAGCGGGTGGCCATTGCCCGGGCTTTGGCCATTCGCCCCAGGGTACTGCTGTTGGATGAGCCGTTCGGGGCGCTGGACGCCCTTACCCGCGGCAGCCTGCAGGAGCAACTGATGGAGATTGCCCAGGCCGAGCAGCTCACCTGCGTCATGGTGACCCACGATGTGGACGAGGCGCTTCTGCTTTCGGATCGAGTGGTGATGCTCACCAATGGCCCTGAGGCCCGCGTCGGCCAGATCTTGCGGATCCCGTTTCCCCGCCCCCGCCACCGCCTGGAAGTGGTGAATCACCCCGAGTACTACAGCCTGCGGGGGGAGATGATCCACTTTCTCAACCAACAAAAGCGGGCCCGCCAGAAAACTCTCACCCGCGTGGCCATTGCCAAGGGGGGGCTGGAAAAAGTCAACTTGGCAATTGGCTTTGTGCCCCTCAACGACTGCGCCCCTCTGGTGGTGGCCCAAGAAAAAGGCCTGTTTCAAAAGCACGGTCTGGAACAGGTCACCCTGGTGCGAGAGCCGGGCTGGAAGACCATCTGGGAAGGGATCCGCTCCGGTCGGCTGGATGCGGCTGTGGTGGTGGCCGGGATCCCGTTGGCGTCCACTCTGGGAGTAGGGGGAGTGCCGGTGCCTTTGGTAACCTCGTTAACCCTCTCCCGCGGCGGCAGCGCCATTACCTTTGGGCGTCGACTTTTGCTGCAGGGGGTTTTTAGCCCCTGGGATCTTGGCAACTACCTGAGGCAAACCCCAGAGGCCGTCCCTACCCTGGGGGTGGTTCACTCGGCTTCCCTGCACAACTTCTTGTTGCGTCATTGGCTGGCTAGCGGAGGGGTGGATCCGGATCGCGACGTCACGTTGACAGTGATCCCACCCCCGCAGATGGTGGCCCACCTCAAAGCCGGCAATATCGACGGCTACTGCGTGGACGAACCCTGGAACTCCCGCGCCGTTAGGGAAGGGCTGGGGTTCATCGTCACCACCACTCCCGAAATCTTGCCCAGCCACATCGAGAAAGTCCTAACAGTGCGCCAGGACTGGGCCCAAAGCTACCCCCGCACCCACGTGGCTCTGGTCAAGGCGTTACTGGAGGCTTGCCACTACTGCGATCAGCCGCAGCACCGTTCTGAGATCTTGGAGTGGCTGGCCCAGCCTCAGTATGTGGGCGCGGCCCTGGAGGATCTGCAGCCAGGGTGGAGGGGCATCCTGCAGCGGGGAACTGCCGATGAGTCGCAAGTGATTGTCGGTTTCCATCAGTTTGCCAACGGGCGCAACACCTGTCCGGAAAGATTGGAGCACCTCTGGATCCTGACGCAAATGGCTCGCTGGGGCCTCTGCGCTTTTCCTCGCAATTGGGTTTCTGTCCTCGAGCAAGTGCTAGACGACAAGACCTATGCCCTAGCCGCCAGAGACCTGGGGCTGCCGGATCGGGCCCACGACCGTGGAGCCTTGCTCTTTGGCGATGGATCTCGCTTTGATGGCGAGGATCCCATTGCCTACCTGGAGTCGGTGGCCATAGGGCAGGAGCCGAAGCTGCAGAACTACCGGCTTAGCGAAGTTTAGCTTTTGTTACCTTACTCAACCCGAAAACGCCATGATGACCCGCTCTCGCCTATCTTCCTCGCCGTTGTCTTCAACAGTTTCTGCCGCAGGGCTGCCTCTTCTGCGTCTTCAGAATGTGGGCAAGACCTACTGGACTGCGGCAGGGCCCTTTGTTGCCTTGGAAAACATCAATCTGGAAGTAGCTGCCGGGGAATTCGTCTGCATTATTGGCCACTCCGGCTGTGGTAAGTCCACCTTGATCAACATGGTGGCCGGGTTTTCTGCTCCAACGTCCGGGTCCATTACCCTCAAGGGCCAGCCCATCACTGCTCCAGGGCCGGATCGGATGATGGTGTTTCAGAACTATTCCCTTTTGCCTTGGCTGACAGCTTTTGAAAATGTTTATCTGGTGGTGGATCAGGTCTATCCCGATAAATCCCCCAGCGAGAAAAGGGAAATCGTTCAGGAACACCTGGAACTCGTGGGCTTGGCCGAAGCAGCCCACAAGCGGCCCAAGCAGCTTTCTGGCGGCATGAAGCAAAGGGTGGCCATTGCGCGCGCTCTGGCCGTTCGCCCTGAAGTGCTGCTATTGGACGAGCCCTTTGGGGCCTTGGATCCCATTACCAAGGAAGAGCTCCAGGATGAGCTGCTAGCCATTTGGCGGGATCACCGCTGCACGGTTTTGATGATTACCCATGACATCGACGAGGCTCTTTATCTATCAGACCGGGTGGTGATGATGACCAACGGCCCTGCTGCTCGTATTGGCGAGATCTTGACCATTCCTTTCGAGCGACCGCGCATCCGCTCCCGTATCATGGAAATGCCTGAGTTTTACGAGCTGCGCCACTCTGCCCTCGACTTTCTCTACCGTCGCTTCGCCCATGTCTTGGATTAAGCCATGACGGCCTCTGGGCACCAACCTCTGTCTCTCCTTCAGCAGCAGGCTAAGCAGCAGGCTCCTCGTCGCCTTTTGAAGGGATCCATCATCGGCGCTGGGCAAGTGGGCATGGCCTGTGCCTACGCGATGGTTATCCAAAACACGCTAGACGAGCTGGTTCTTCACGATATCGACCGCGCCAAGCTGGAAGGAGAGGTGATGGACCTGGTGCACGGGATCCCCTTTGTCGAGCCGACGCGGATCTGGGCAGGGGAGCTGGCCGATTGCGCCGGGTCTGATGTGGTGATTTTAACGGCAGGGGCCAAGCAGCGGCCTGGGGAAACCCGCTTGGATTTGGTCCACCGCAACGTCGAGATCTTCAAAAGCCTGATCCCGGCCCTGATGGAGCATTGTCCAGAGGCCATCTTCCTCGTGGTGAGCAACCCCGTTGATGTCATGACCTATGTCTCTTTGAAGTTGTCGGGGCTGCCGCCAGGGCAGGTGATGGGGTCGGGAACGGTCTTGGATACGGCCCGCTTTCGCTACCTTTTGGCCCAGCGGCTGGGGGTGGATCCGCGCAGCCTGCACGCCTACATCATCGGCGAGCATGGGGATAGCGAGGTGGCCGTCTGGAGCAAGGTCAATATCGCCGGCACGCCAATTGGCCAGCTTTCGCCAGCCTGGGATCCCGCCCACTTGGGGGATATTTTCGAGCAGGTGCGCAACGCCGCCTACGAGATCATCCGCCGCAAAGGGGCCACGAGCTATGCCATTGGCCTAGGGGTGGCGCAGATTGTCCAGGCGCTGGTGCGGGATCAGCGGCGGGTTTTAACCGTGAGCAGCCTCACCCAGGGGGAGTACGGCCTGCCGGAGGTCTGCCTTAGCTTGCCCAGGGTCGTTGGACGGCAAGGGGTGGAGCGCACGCTAGTCATGGCCCTTACCGAGAGCGAGCAGCAGCAATTGCACCGCTCGGCCCAGATCTTGCGGCAGGTCATTGACAGTATCCAGTGGTAGCTTAGAGGGTTCCCTCTGCAAGAGCCGAAGCTGGCGCTTATGGCAACAGAAGTGCAACGGCCCAGTCCTAGAAGCCAACCCAAGGAGGGCTCTTCTTCTCCCCCCTGGGCTGACCTCCCGCTGCAAAAGGGGCTTGGCCAACGGCTGCGGCAACACGTCAACCCCCTGCAGGCTCAGTACCAACAGCCTGCTTCCCCACCCCACTGGGAACGGGTGTATCGGCGGCTGGGACAGCCCTTTCACTTGGATATCGGCAGCGGGAGTGGGCGCTTTCTGCTGCGCCTGGCCCAGGAACAGCCCGACTGGAACTTTTTGGGCGTGGAGATTCGGCAGCCGCTGGTGGAGCGGGCCAATGCCTGGCGGGACGAGCTGGGGCTGGACAATGTCTATTTCCTGTTTGCCAACATCAACGTCTCCCTAAGGCATCTGTTTGCCCCTGGGGAGCTTAGCCGCGTCACCATTCAATTTCCGGATCCCTGGTTTAAAAAGCGCCATCACAAGCGGCGGATCGTCCAGCCCCAACTGGTGGCGGATCTGGCGCTGCTGCTGCAACCGGGCAGCCCTGTTTTCTTGCAGTCGGACGTGCAGGAAGTTGCCGAGGAGATGGTCGCTCGTTTCCTAGAGCATCCGCAGTTTTGGAATCCCTACCAGGGTCCCCTCGATGACAACCCCTTTGGCATTCCTACTGAGCGGGAGTGGCAGTGTCTGCAGTTGGGGCTGCCCATCTACCGTTATTGGCTGGAGCGACGCTGACTCCTTCAGTCGGCTGAGGCCAAGAGAAGCTAGGATATAAGCCGCTGGAGTTGCCGCCGTTGCTGCCATGTCTCCCTCTGAAGCCACGGCTTTTGTCGATCCCTTTTTCGGTTGGCTTTCTGTTCGCCGGGGGCTCCTCAACCTGCTCAGTTTGCTAGCTTTTGTCATTGCTGGGCTTGCGTTGGCCAGCAGTTGGTTCCAGCCGCCGCTGCAAACGAAGCTGGATCTGTTGCAAATTGATCTTGCCCTGCAGGCTGCCCGCACCCTTGACGATCCTCGCTATCAGGATCTGGCCCGAGCTCTGCTGGATCAGGAGGTGTTCAAGGTAGCTAGCAGTCGCTACCAGCAGGTGGCCGACAACTACGCCGAGCGCCTACAGCGCCTGAAACGGGTGGCAGGGCTGGAGACGAGGGGCGAAGGGTCCACAGGGGATCCCGCTCTCCTCACGTCTGTCCAGGAGCTGCAGGCAGAGGTGGACGGGCTACGGCTGCGCCTGGGCTTGCTCTACGCTTACCAGGAGGATCTGGAGGCGGCCCACCGGCAGTGGCAGCAAGTGGTTGATCCCAGCCGTCCCTTCGAGTTGGAATCCCCGCAAAAGGAGGCGGCCCAGGTCTTGCAGGGGCTATGGGGGACGCCGCGGCGTATCTTGCCAGAGGCCGAGGTACACCTCCGCAACCACCTGGACGGCTGGTTTGAGGCGGTGGCCCTGCAGCAGCTCTACCGGCTACAACAGCGCGGCGACAGCCTCAATGCCCTTAACCAGCAGCAGGAAAAATTAGCTCTGGCAGCTTTGTTCCGGCTGGCGGTGGTGGGCGGGATCCCCCTGCTGGGGGCGCTGCTGGGGCTGATCCTCCTAGTGGGCTGGCTGGGCTGGAGCTTCTGGCGCCAACGTTCTCTCGTGGGTCCTCCCTGGGAGGTGCCTTGGCCAGGGATCGGGGCGCAGGCAGTGCTAACGGGATGGTTCCTGGGGTTTCTTCTTCTCAGCGCCTTGGTGCCTCGACTCTACACCACCCTCCTTGGCCTGGGAGCCCAGCAGCTTAGCCCTTGGCACCAAGGAGCGACCCTGTTTCTCACCTACAACTCTGGGGCTTTGCTGGGGGCAGGGCTATTGTCCTGGCTCCTACGTGCCTACCCAGGCTGGCAAAAAGTGCTGCAGGTGCGCCTAGGGGGTCCTTGGCTGCTCTGGGGCCTGTGCGGCTACGGGGCGGCCCTACCGCTGGTGGTGCTGGCGGCGGCGCTGTCGCAGCTACTGCTGCCGCAGGCGGGGGGCGGCAACCCCATTTTGCCGCTGCTTTTGGAGAGCCACGGCTGGGGGGCGCGGTTGCTATTTCTAGCTGTGGTCTCTGTCTGTGCCCCCGTTTTTGAGGAGGTGCTGTTTCGGGGCTTTTGGCTGCCGACGCTGGGCCGTTACCTGCCGATGGGGGCTGCCATTGCTCTAAGCGCCTTCACCTTTGCCATTGCTCACCTCAACCTTGCCGATTTGCTGCCCTTGACCATGCTGGGGGTAGTGCTGGGAGTGGTGTACAGCCACAGCCGCAACCTGCTAGCCCCCATCCTGCTCCACAGCCTCTGGAACACGGGATCCCTGGTCACGCTGCTGGTGCTGGCGGGCGCTTCCTGAAGGGAGCTGAGCCTACTTTTTCTTGCCGAAGATGCCGAAGAGGCGGCTCCAGAAGCCACCGCTTTCTCCCTTGCGGGAGGGCGGCACCACTTTTTGGGGCTGGGAGGTCTGACGGCTAGCCGAGGGAACGGGAACCGGCTGCTGGGTGGTGACCTGCTGCAGCCAGCGGCGCACTTCGGCCATCAACTCGGCGTTGTTGGGTTCTAAGCGACTGGCCTGCAGAAAGTCAGCCTTGGCCATACCGGCGTTGCCCTGCTTCAGGTGGGCAATACCCCGGTGCAGATAGTAGCGGGCCACGTTGGGCTGGGCGCTGATGGCAAAGTTTAAGTACTGGATGGCAGCCCGGTACTGCTTGCGCTCGATCATGTCCAGGGCCTGCAGGAAGCGGGTCTCGGCAGGACTGGGTTGGGGAGGTGGAGGCGGGGCGGCAGGAGAAGGGGGCGGCGGAGCTGGGGGGCTGGTCGGGATCCCGCCCAGGGGGGTGGTTTTTGGGGCAGGAGCTGGGCTTGCCTTGTAGCCAGCCTTGAGCCACCGATAGGCCCGGTTGAGCTCGCGCCGTTGCTCGGTTTTCACCCGCAGGG
>NZ_JANSHR010000077.1:0-8698 GCF_047461675.1 Synechococcus sp. R70.1 | reverse complement strand
TGCTTCCCCAGGTTTCCTGACTCTACTTCCCCTGGCCCCAGCGCCAGGGGTTTTTTTGGTTGCCGCAATTCTCCTGGCGGCTAGAAAGACCGCGACGTTTTCCCCTTTGGCCTTTTAAAGTTAAAGTTGGGCCGTTGTATCTGCAGGTAACAGATGGCAATTATTTCTTCTCGAGAACGAAGCCCAGAGTCGCCTCTTGACGCAAGCGAAGCAGGAAGGGGGCTGCTGCAGCCCCAGGCTCAGGCTGGCGAAGCCCAGGAAGACTCCTTGCGCCCGCGCACCCTAGCTGAGTACATCGGCCAGACGGAGCTCAAGGAAGTGCTCTCGATTGCCATTGCAGCCGCCCGCGCCCGCGGGGAGCCTCTGGATCACCTCTTGTTCTACGGGCCCCCTGGCCTGGGCAAAACCACCGTGGCGGCAGTGCTGGCAGCGGAGATGGGATCCCGCTTCTACATGACCACGGCTCCAGCGCTGGAGAGCCCCCGCGACATTGCTGGCTACTTGGTGCGTCTCAAGCGGGGCGACGTGCTGTTTATCGACGAGATCCACCGCCTGCCTAAGGTTACGGAGGAATTGCTCTATCCGGCAATGGAAGATTTTCGCCTCGATATCACCATTGGCAAAGGCCGCTCTGCCCGCATTACCTCCATACCCCTGGAGCGCTTTACTCTCATCGGAGCCACTACCCGCATTGGCGCTCTAACCTCGCCGCTGCGGGATCGCTTTGGTCAGGTGCAGCGGCTGCGCTTCTACGAGCCTCACGAGCTGGCGGAAATTGTGTTGCGCAGCGCCCGCCTCTTGAACACCTCCATTGATCGGGAGGGAGCCGAGGAGATCGCTCGCCGCTCTCGAGGCACGCCTCGCATAGCCAACCGCCTTCTCAAGCGAGTGCGCGATTATGCCCAGGTTCGGGGCAATGGCCACATCAGCCGCGAGGTTGCCATTGCTGCTTTGGAGTTGTTCCAGGTGGATCCCATGGGTTTGGACTGGACGGATCGCAAGTTGCTAACCCTACTGGTGGAGCAGTTTGGGGGAGGGCCGGTGGGCCTGGAGACAATGGCGGCCATAACCGGCGAGGATCCCCAGACCATCGAGGAGGTGTACGAGCCCTATCTCCTGCAGATTGGCTATCTGCAGCGCACACCCCGCGGGCGGGTAGTTACCCCTGCAGCACTGCGACACTTGGGCTACGCCGCCTAGCCCTCTCCCAAGAGCAAAAAGGAGCTAGCTGCGATCGTTTTTCCCCACCGGCCTAAAACTAGGTACCACCAACTCTTTGTTTTGCTTGGTGAGGCGGCCATATAGCTCTTGGGTGTTGGGAAAGTTGGCTGCCGGCAGGGTGGGGAAGCGGCGGTAGGGCACCGTGTCCTCGCCAAAGAGATCCCGGTACTCCTGGGTGTTGAGCAGGGCGCGCACGAAGGCCTTTAACCCCTGGGTAGCCAAGATCTGGTTGTATTTGCGGATCTCCTGCTGGTTTAGGGGTGCGCGGCCTAGGAAGTGCTTGGTGCCCAGCTCGATGACCTTGGTGTTGGGGTAGGGGGCATAGAACTCAGCGCGGTACAGTTCGGAGCACCCCAGCGCCTCGATAAACTCCTTGACGGTGATCTCGCCATTGCGCAGCTTAGACTCGGCAGAGCTAAGCTCGGCGCTGATGTTGTAGATGTCCATGTCGCGCTCGAAGATCTGCCGGTAAGCAGCGCGGATGAGGTTGTTGACCTCGGCTTTGTTGGCCAAGCTGGTGAGCTTGAAGACAGGGATCTCCTGACGAATCCTGGGCACCCCTTGCTGGACGCGCCGCTGGATTTCCAGCTCGCCGGAGGGCTTGTCCTGAGGCTGGCCCAGCTTGACGAAGAGGGGGATATCGTCGTCGGTGCGGATGGGCCGGGTAACCACGGCCATGTCGCTGGATCCAGGGCGCATCCGCCGCCGCGCTAGGCCAGCAGGGGTGAGGTAGCGTTCGTAGGGCACGATGTCTTCCCCGAAGACCTGCTGGTACTCCTCACTGTCGAGGATGGCGTCTACCACGGCGTAGAAGCCCTGCTTGGAGGCAATGTCGAACAGGCGGTTCATCTCCTGCCGCCCGTAGGTGGGCCGGCCCAGCAGCTTGCGGTGAATGAACTCGATGGCTTTGCAGACGTAGAGGCTAGACCAGTACTTGTTGCGGAAGAGATCCGACTTGGCCAACTGGCGGACAAACTCTCTGACGCTGATTTCTCCGGATTCCAGCTTGATTTCCCAGCGGGTTAGCCGTTGGCCGGCGTAGGGCACATAGCCATACACCTGCTGGTAGCAGGCGCGGATGACCGCTTGCGTCGAGACTTCGCTGCCAACAATCCCAGCCCGTACCCCTAGCCGCCGGCTGCGATCCCCAGGGGTCTGGGTAAGCTTGAAGACTTTGGGGCCAAGGCTGCCGGGATCCCCGACCGCCTTGGGGTTGGTGCGGGCGTTGGTGAGAGCAAAGCCGCGCCGGATAAGGATGCGCTTGACATCCTTGTTGAAGGGGGCCGGGCTGGCGTTGAGGGAGCGGGTCTCTTTGGGGAAGATGGCGCCAAACTGGATCTCCAGCGGGTCGTTGCCGACACCATAGGGGTGCTGATCCGGCAGGGGACGGTTGTAGCGGGCGAAGAGGGTGATAAATTGTGGCACCTTGCGGCGAGGAGCCGCGTAGTTGTAAAGGTCGAACTTGGGCCCCCAGTTGGCGCTGGTCTGGGCTTCCACCCCCAGCTTGCGCAGGTAGGGCACCGTCTCCTCACCAAAGTAGTCGCTGTACTCGCGGCTGTCGACCAGGGCGTCCACCAGACCTGCCAAGCCCTTGCTGGAGACGATGGCAAAGTAGGTCTGCACCTCCTCGCGGGTCTCTGGGGCCCGCCCCAGGAAGTGGCGGAAGGCCAGCTCCACCACACGGCTGTTGATGTAGGGCTCGTAGAACTGTTTGCGGTAGAGGTCTGATTTGCCCAGGCGGCGGATGAACTCCCTCATGGAGATCTCGCCGTTTTTCACCTTGGACTCCAAGTCGGCCAGCTTGAGGCCATAGGCGCGGCGGATATCCCGCTCAAACACCTGCCGGTAGGCAGCCTTGATCACTTCCTCCTTCTCGACGTTGGAGAGCCCCGGCTTCATGGCAAAGACGGGCACTTTTTCTGCCGCCAAGCTGTAGACCTGAGGCAGTTGGAGTCCCTGCAGGGGCAGGCCGTCGGCGGTGCTGGCATTGCGCTGCCGCAGCTTGTCGGAGGGGGCAGGGGCAATGAACTCGCTCAACAAGACGTCAAAATACTGGTTGATGATGGCCACCGCCTCAGCATCTCTGCGGAAGTAGCTGGCCGAGGCCCGCTTCATCTCCTGGAGGGCGACGATGGTGGCTTCGGCGGAGCAGGCATTTTCGATAATCTCCCGCAGGCCACGGGTGTTAACCACAAGGATATTGGGATCCCCGGCCACAAGGGCGTAGGTGACGTAGCGCAAGAACCAGCTTAGATCCCGCAGCGACTTGCGCATGTTGGCAGCCCCGTAGCGGGCGATGCTAATGGGGCGGAAGTTGGGCGGGATCTCGACGCCACTGGCGCTGAAGAGGTCGCGGATGGCCTCGATAAAGCCCCCTGTGGATTCCACGTAGAAGGCCGTGCCCAGCTTGAAGGCCTCTTTCTCATCCTGCGTGGCTTCTGGCCGCTCCAGATAGGCCATGGGGGAGCCGCCGGTGAAGATGCGGTTGGCGGCCCGACTGACAATGATTTCAGAATTGGCCGCAAGAACCTCGGCAATCTCCAGCCGTTTTAGGCCAGTGGAGAAAAAGTCCTCGAGGCGATCCAGCTCAGTGCGCGACAGGTAGCGATCCTGCTGTTCCGCCTGGGAGATGGTCGATAAGGGCAGAGTTTGGTAAAGACGCGGACTGGAGAGGACGGCGCCGCCGGATGCGTTGATACCCATCGATTCTTAAACTCCGCTTATCGATTACCGAAAAGTTTCCAACCAAAACTACGAGCCCTGCTCCACCCCCCTCTTGCCGTCGAGGAAGTAGGGACGCCGGACCCCTGAGGGAGAAGCCAAGCCTAGAATACTAGGGGGATGCGCCCGGAGTGGGGAGGTTGTTGCAGTTTGTAACACTCCTGCTCAGCTCCCTTCTCAGCAAAAGCCATGGCCTCTACCCCTCTTGCCCAAGACCCTCTCCAGAGCCATTGGGAGCAGGGAGCATATGAATCGGTTGCCCAAGACCTGCTGCAGCAGTTGGAGCAGGGATCCCAGCATCCCCTGCTCTACTGGTGGTTGGGAGCCGCCTACCTGCTCCTAGGGCGAGAGCTGGAAGCCCAGCTTACCTGGCAGGAGGGAGTGGCGCTGCTAATGGGAAAAGGCCTGAGCGAGCCAGAAGCTAGCCGCTGCTGGGCAAAAGGGCTGCAGGAGCTGGCGGAGGGGCTGTGGGAAAGAGGCCACTGGCCGCAGGCGGCAGCCTTGTATCGGCAACTGGTGGAGGGCTCCCTTCCCGCCGACCTAGAACCTGTGCAGGCGCTGGCCGCCCATCGCCTTGGCCGAGTCCAGGAGCGCCGTCGGCTGTGGCTAGAAGCAGCAGAGTGGTTTGAGCAAGCCTGCCGCTGGGATCCAACAGCCGCGGAAAGCTTTTGGCGCTGGGGTCTGGCCCTGCTCAAGTTGGGCCGGCTGCGCGAGGCGCTCTCCCCTCTCCAAGAAGCGGCCAGGCTAAGGCCGGACTGGGGGGATCCCTGGGTGCAAATGGGCCTAGCTTGGCTGGATCTGGGGAAGCTGGAGCAGGCGGTGGTCTGCTTTCAGGAGGCAGCGGCGCGGGGCACCCAGACAGCAGAGCTCTACAGCTACTGGGCGGAGGCCCAGGTGCGGCGGGACAACTCCCAGGCAGCTTGGGAGAAGTTCCAGCAGGCGCTGGCTGCCGAGCGGCAGTGGCTGCAGGCTTGGTGTGAAGGCAGCGGCAGAGACAGCTCCCTGCGGCTGGAGCTGGAGCAGGCCCTCCAGGGATCCCCGGGCAAGCTTTGGCAAGAGCGGTATCGCCTCTGGCGGCAGCGCTGGATCCCTGCAGAGGCAGCCCCCCCTTCCCCGGCCTGCCAGAGCCCATCGCCCAGGGCCGGCGACTCCCTGCCCGTGCCCAGCCAGGGCTACCTCACCACCCGGCAGTGGCACCAGGCCACGGGCGAGGGCAGCTACCAGGTGTTGGATCCAGAAGGGGTTCTCTACCGGCAAGCCCCTCCGACGGCTGACCCTGCCATTGGGCAAAAGCTGCGCTCACAGCGGATCCCCTTGGCCGAGACCTTTGTGGCCCAGATCCCGCAGGGATCCGTGCACGTGGGCCACTATCCCCGCCACCTCTACGCCAGCTTTGCCAGCGCCGTGCTTACCCGTAGGAGGGAGTTGCTGGCCGATGTCTCCCCCGGCTTGCCACCGCCGGAGTTTCTCGACTGGGACTGGAAGTCAGAGCACCTGGAACACCACCCCATTTGGGACTTGCCCCACCTGCCGCCGCCAATTCCGCTGGAGGGCTCTGCTGCCCTCTTACCCCTGGGGGCAGTCAACTACTTCCATTGGATGGTGGACATCCTGCCCGCCCTCGATCTTCTACGCCGCGCCGGCTTCCTCGAAAAGGACATTCCCATCTTGATCCACGGCTACCAGGGCAAGCCCTTCCAGGTGCAGAGCTTAGCTGCCCTGGGGATCCCCACAGAACGCCTTCTAAGCTTCGAGCAGGTGGGGGGATCCCATCTGCAAGCGCAGAACCTCATTGTGCCCTCGCTGGCTGGGCCGGTGGGGTGTCTAACCCCCAGGGGCTGGAAGGTGCTGCAGCAACTGGTTCCTCTGGGGCAGGCGGCGGATCCCTTGTTGCCGCGGCGGGTTTACATTAGCCGTCGTGCTGCACGCTGGCGGCGGGTCATCAACGAGGCGGAGGTGCTGGAGGCCTTGCGCCCCTGGGGCTTTGTGCCTGTGCAACTGGAAGCCCTTTCCCTAGCCGAACAGATAGCCTTGATGCAAAAAGCAGAGGCAGTCATGGGGATCCACGGGGCGGGCCTGACCAACCTTGCCTTTTGTCAGCCTGGCACGGTTGCCATCGAGATCTTCCCTAGCAATGCCGTGCTCCCCTACTTCTGGAGCCTTGCCCAGGTGGTGGGGCTAAACTACTTTCCCCTAGTGGCCCCAACCTGCGACCCCGCCCTGGTGGCCCTGCTGGCTAGCCCAGAGCTGGATCGGGAGGATGCCTGGGTGCCGGTTCCGGCTCTACTTGCCTTGCTAGAGCAAACAGGGCTGCAGTAATGGGATCGGAGGGACTCGAACCCTCACGTTCTTGAGGAACAACGGATTTTAAGTCCGTAGCGTCTACCATTCCGCCACGATCCCTGGAGTAGCCGTACTACTCTACCAAAGGGTTTGCTGTGGGGGACTAGGAGGCTTCTATAGGGAGAGTATGGCATGCCAGCTTCTGGCAGACAGCCTGGCGCAGGAAATGAGCTAAGGCCGCCACGCAGTCTTGATCCTCAAAAAGCAAGTCGCGCCGCTCTTGGATTTGCTGAGCGATTTGCTGCCGAAATTGGGGATCCGTTCCCAGTTGTACGGCCAGCTCTTCGTAGCGCTGGAGGTCTGGGGCAATTAGAAGCTCAAGGCCCATTCTTTTGAGGATGGCGTAGGTGTGGCGGCCCCGCAGGAACCGGCCAGGGCAGGTGACCACCGGCAAGCCGGCAGCAATGGCTTCCAGGGTGGTGATCCCGCCCGACCAGCCGTAGGAGTCCAGCATGACGTTAGCGCAGCGATTGAGATCCAGGTAGTCTTGGTGGTCCAAGGCGGGCAAGATTCGACAGTGGTCTTCCACTGCAAGACCATAGCTGGAAAAGATGGAGGCAAGCCGCTGCCAGAAGCGCTGACCAATGGCGGCATTGGGCAAGGCCAGGAAGACAAATTGGGCCCTGGGCACTTGCCGAGCAATAGCTGGAAAAAGGTAGTCGTATTGCGGCAGGTACTTGCCCAAATACTGGCAGGTGAGATAGACAACGGCCTCTTGAGGCAGACCAAAGTCCTCGCGGTAACGTCTCTGGGGAGGCAAAACGGGCTTTTCAAAACAGGTACCCAGGCGGGGCAGTCGAACCAAGGTTTCGCTGTAGTGGGCCTGCCCATCTTCAGGCTCCATGAGGTCGCTGGAGAGAAAGTAGTCAATGGTCGACAGTCCCGAAGTAACGGGATGAGCCCAGGTGGAGCATTGGACTGGGGCTAGCCGCAGGGACGCCAGTTGCAACATAAGGGGAGAAAGGCCAATTTCCAAGTACACCAAAACATCCAGCTGATCCTGCAAAATTTGGCGGGCAGCCTCTTCAAAGCCGGTGGGAATGTGGCGGAAGACATCGGCATGCTGACGGTATTGCTCCGTCAGGAAATCAACTCTGGGATCCAAGTGATAGGCAAACACCTGGAAAGGCCACTTGGAGCTGGCCTTTAAGTACTTCACCCACCCCAAGGAAAGGCGGCTGTAGGAGCAAGCGCGCATGGAGGCCGAGACAAACCCAACGCGAATGGGATCCCCTGGCCGGGCTTGCCGGGGGAGATACTCCCAATCGGGGTAGGAGGCTTTCACAATGCGCTGCACAAACTGAGCGTATTTCTTCTGCAGCTCCAAGTCGTCGTAGCCCTGGTACTGCAGAAGGTGAGGCGTTCCCCAACTTGACCCTAAAAAGGCAAGCCGCCGCTGCTCTGGGGTGTCTAGAGGCGTCTCCTGAATGAGGCGATCCAGGTGTTCTACAAAGCGCAAGCGAAAGCGGTGCAGCTCCTGTTCATCCTGATAGATAGCCGGCAGATAGAGGTGGTAAAGCCAGCGGGCTTGCACCAAGTTAGGATCCAAAGTCCATGCCTTTTCCAGGTGAGCCAGAGCCGCGCTGTGTTCCCCTTGCTCGCGATGGGCTATCCCCAGATAAAAATGCACCTCAGCCCAAGGGATCCCTGCTAGTGGATCTGGATTTTCTAACAGGGAGCCCAGCAAGGAGATTGCCTCTTCGTGGCGGCCTAGGTTAACAAGAATCTTGCCCGCTTGAAAGGCAGAAAGGTAAGCCTTGGGATTGAGGCTCAGGCTCTGCCGATAGCAAGATAGAGCCTTTTCCAGTTGCCCCAAAGACTCATAGACAACGCCCAGGTTGTGGTGATAAAGGGCTACGCGGGGATTGAGCTCAATGGCCTCGGCAATCAAAGCAGCCGCCCATTCCTCCTCCCCTTTGGCGTGGGCCACCGTCCCCAGCAGATGGAGAGCGTCGGCTTGATCTGGAAACTCCACCAGAATTTCTGAGTAGATGGCTTCTGCTGTCCGCAGGTCGCCAGCCTGCTGGGCCTGGATCCCAGCTAGAAGCTTCTCCGTGAGGGTGAGATCCGACATCGACAGCAACGGAAGCCGGAGAACTCCCCCCACTATAGGCGCTTCAGCTCTATCCAAAACCCTCCTCACCGCCCCCTGAGCCTCATGTTGCCAAAAACACAAGAAAACGGTATCCGCAGCTCTGCGAGCGATCCGCCAAAACCCCAAAAGGCTGATTCTTTCGTCGGATCCCTCGACGCCTTACGCCACAAGGCTTTCAGGCCCCAAAGCCCCCTCGCCAAAGCTCCTTTTGCCAACTTTTTCTCGGATCCCTCGCAAATGGGTCTTGCATCCCTTGCCCTGCTTGGGTTTAATGGGGGTAGAGTTCCCCCTTTGTGGGGATCCCTAGAAATTGGAAAC
>NZ_JANSHR010000076.1:0-752 GCF_047461675.1 Synechococcus sp. R70.1 | reverse complement strand
CCCTGCAGATGGTGCGGGAGCGGCCCCTGACCGGCTGGGGCTGGCAGAGCTTTCCCGAGCTCTACAATGCCCAGGACCCGCCCGAGCTGCTGGGCCACTGCCACAACTTGTACTTGCACTTGGCGGCGGAAGGCGGGATCCCTCTGCTGCTGGGCTATCTGGCCTTGTGGGGCTGGATCTTGGCGCGGGGCTGGCGAGCCTGGCGCTGCTCCCAGGACGGGCTCCTTCTGGGCATGGTGCTGGCCCTAACAGCGTTTTTTGCTGCCGGGATAGTGGACGTGGTGATCTTGGACGGCCGCCTTCACCTGTTGATGACCTTGCTTTTGGGGGCCGTTTGGGGATCCAGCCTCGATCCGCTCCGCGGCAAGCAAAATAGGGTTCCAGCGGATCCCTTCCCAAGCCAGGTGTCCCAGCCAATGCCACAATAGAGTTCCGTCCTTGCGTTTTCTGGGATTACTCTGTTTATTCTGTCTCGGTTGCCGGATTTTCTTGCGTATCGATTGGATGGTCTCACCCAATTTCGATTGACTCACATCTCCCCTCATCAAATCTCCCCTTTTCCTCGGAGAGAGGGGAGGGGAGGTGAGAGCACGCCTCTCCAGAAGGGGAGTAAAAAGCTGTTGCTAACCCATTTCCGAAAAAGTTCAGTGGTATCTGGAGTGCCCCACCTTCTTCCATGGAGCAGCCAATCCCCTTGCTGGCCCCTGATCCCATCAAGCCAGGGGATCTCCTCTCCCTGGAGATCACAGACC
>NZ_JANSHR010000075.1:0-761 GCF_047461675.1 Synechococcus sp. R70.1 | reverse complement strand
CCTAGATCTGAAAACTCACTCATCGATAAAGTACTCACGGGCAAGACTCTGGTAGCATTCTAAAACTCTCCTGCGCTTAAAGACGGCAGGGACTCCTTCAAAGGCTGCAGTTTTTATCACTGCATATTCAGGTATTCTGAAAATGTATTTGTCCTCATTACCTTTCTTAGGTTTTGGCCGGAAATATGGAAGTAGGTTCATGCTTCTCTCTTGGCTGACAATTTCGTCTATCTCATCATGTGCTCGTTTAATAGTGTTTTCGCTTCCTGAGGAGGGGACGCCATTGAAAAAGATAGGCAAAGTCCTGGGGCCACCATCCTGTCGTGACCTAGCAGTTTCTGGAATAAACTGGGTGATTACTCTAGCAGCATTATTCAGGGAAGACAGATCGTCGGGGCGGGTAGGTATCAAAATAACATCGGCAGCAAAAACACCACTCTGGCTGAAGTAAAGCCATTGAGTTGGGCAGTCGATTAGGATGTAATCATACTCATTGCGAAGAGGGGCAATGAGATCGCGAAGGCGCCGAGTTCCCTTTGGGATATATGCTACTGCCCGGCTATCAGTCAACGTCTCTAGTTCAGGGTCTCTTGGGATAATGTCGAAGATGGGAAGGGTACTCTGCTTGCCTTTGAGTCTGTCAAAGATTTCGAAGATGGACAATATAATCCGTTTACCCTCGAGTCTATATGTTTGGACAATGGCATGGACGTCTATTTTGGGATCCTTTAAACATTGCGTCAGTGTAATTTTTCCAGGAG
>NZ_JANSHR010000074.1:0-796 GCF_047461675.1 Synechococcus sp. R70.1 | reverse complement strand
GGAGGTTGGCTTAGAAGCAGCCATCCTTTAAACAGTGCGTAACAGCTGACTGGTCAAGCGCCCCTGCGCCGAAAATGAACGGGACTAAGCGGTGCGCCGAAGTTGTGGATTGGATGGTAGGGGAGCGTTCCGCAGTAGGGTGAAGCGGCAGCGCAAGCAGCCGTGGACGAGGCGGAAGTGAGAATGCTGGCTTGAGTAGCGCAAACATTGGTGAGAATCCAATGCCCCGAAAACCCAAGGGTTCCCCCGGAAGGTTCGTCCGCGGGGGGTTAGTCGGGACCTAAGGCGAGGCCGAAAGGCGTAGTCGATGGACACAGGGTTGATATTCCCTGACTGGCAACTGGAGCCGAAGAGGGACGCACGAGAGCTAGCCACACCCTGACTGGATTGGGAGGGGTCTACGGACCCCGCGTGGTGAAGGGTAGTGCCAAGAAAAGCTCGTAGGCGATGAAGGTTGTCACCCGTACCCGAAACCGACACAGGTGGGTGGGTAGAGGATACCCAGGGGCGCGAGATAACCCTCTCTAAGGAACTCGGCAAAATGACCCCGTAACTTCGGGAGAAGGGGTGCCAGCGCGAGCTGGCCGCAGCGAAAGGGCCCAAGCAACTGTTTACCAAAAACACAGGTCTCTGCTAAGTCGTAAGACGACGTATAGGGGCTGACGCCTGCCCAGTGCCGGAAGGTCAAGGAAGCTGGTTAGCGCAAGCGAAGCTGGCGACCGAAGCCCCGGTGAACGGCGGCCGTAACTATAACGGTCCTAAGGTAGCGAAATTCCTTGTCGGGTAAGTTCCGACC
>NZ_JANSHR010000073.1:0-811 GCF_047461675.1 Synechococcus sp. R70.1 | reverse complement strand
TTGATGATCACATCCTGCGGTCGGTCAGCGCCGACGCTTTGCCGCACGCAGACATGGAAGCCCACGTCGTTTTCATTGACTCCCAAGCCTGCGAAAGCGACTCCATTGGGCCTGCCCCCTCCAAAGGCATAGCCCTGTGGGCAAGGGGGGGCAACCTGCGGGCTGCCCTGCCGGCTGCTGAAGATGTTGGAGACCAGAGTTACAAGACGAGGGCCTGCTGAGCTAGTGGCAATGGGAGTTTGGCGAGCCCTAGCTTGCTCAGAGGGCCAAACCAGAAAGCCTTCCCGGAATGGATCCGGATCCTCGACAAAAAATCGGCTGCGCTGAGTGCATTCGTCATCAAAAGGTTGCAACTCAAACCTAGCAATGCGCGCATTGCCCTCCCAGGGGGTGCTGCCGTCTGGGTTACCGGCGTTGTTGTAGTTACGTCGCAAGTAGTACACAACCAAGGTATAGATGTTGCGGCGGTTGCGGATGTTATCCCAGTCAGCTTCGGAAATACCCGTAGGTCTCTCCTTCAAAGTTACTCGGCCTTCTCGAATTTGTTGCAACGTCGGAGGGCCTTGATAGCAATCGCGTGGGATCGGATTCAGCCTCCAAAAGGCGACCACTGGAATGGCTCCATCGGGGCGGCGAATCCAGCCGGGGGTGTAAAGCCTTTCGATGAGATCTGGCGTTTCGTCTCCGTTGGGCTGTTCCGCATTGTTGTAGATGTAAAGCGCCTCTGCCAGATCCTGCTGGATAAACTGCATGGCCTGGGTCAGCTCCGCCTGCACCTGGGTGCGGCCCGTCTCTTCCCGATCCAGCCGCA
>NZ_JANSHR010000072.1:0-10295 GCF_047461675.1 Synechococcus sp. R70.1 | reverse complement strand
AGCAGGAAGAAAGCGTCAACCTGGAGCAAAAGTCCGCTTTTGTCCAGCGTTGTATGAGTCTTTCAGAGCGGCCGGTCGAGTTCAAAGGCACGGTGGACAGCTTGGAGAGCCCGGATCCCCTGCTCCCGTCGCACCACGCAGCTTACCTTAATCTCTGAGGTGCCGATCATCTCAATGTTGATCCCGGCGTCGGCCAAGGCAGCAAAAAAGCGCGCCGCCACGCCGGGATACGTTTCCATGCCGGCGCCGACGATGCTGACTTTGGCAATGTCGTGGTCGGTTTCAACCCCAGCTGCCTGCAGCTCCTCGGCCACCTGACAGCACACGGCCTCAGCCGCCCTGGCCTGATCCTGAGGCACGGTAAAGGCAATGTCGTTACTGGGAAGGCCGTTGTGGTAGCTCCGCTGGCTCTGGATGATGGTGTCGACGATAACGCCAGCATCCGCCAAGCGCCCAAACAGATGGGCAGCCGTCCCCGGCCGATCCGGCACCTTGCGCAGGCCTAGCCGCGATTGCTTCAGATCCAGGGCAACGCCCCGCACCGGGTGGTTGCGCAGAAGGGGATCCCCGCAAGGCGCTGCCTTGACTCGATGCAACTGGGGAATCACCTGAAACGCTTCCCCCAGCGCCAGGGCGGCCTCCCCAGCCCGCTCGGCTGCCACCACGCAGCTGACCTTGATCTCCGACATGGAGATCATCTGCAAGTTGATCCCCGCTTCCGCCAGCACGCGAAACATCTCGGCGGCAATGCCCGGGCGACCCATCATCCCCACCCCGGCAATGCTGACCTTGGCTACCGCCTCATCGACAAGGACTTCCCTACACCCCAGCTCCTGGCCAACCTTGCGGGCCACGGCTGCTGCCTGAGCCGCCTGGGCACGGCTGACGGTGAAGGCAATGTCGTTGGTAGGGGATCCCTCCGCCGCACTGAGGTGGAGCGACTGCAGAATTAAGTCGACATTGATCCCCGCTGCAGCAATCTCCTGGAACAGTTGCGCGGCAATGCCCGGGCGATCCGGCACTCCCACCAACACCAACTTGGCCTGCTCTCCATCCAGCTCCACGGTATCGACCGCCCGCCCTAGCTCAATGCTGCTATCAGGGGAGCGGACGCGAGCAGGGGGAGAGACAATGAGGGTGCCTTCTGATCCGGCTTGCAGCGGCTCCAGGCTAGAGCGCACCCGCAGCTTGACGCCGTAGTTGCGAGCAATTTCTACCGAGCGGGGGTGCAGTACCTGCGCTCCTAGGCTGGCTAGCTCCAGCATCTCGTCGGCGGTAATCTCTGGCAACAACCTGGCCTCGGGCACCTTGCGCGGATCGGCAGTAAAGATCCCGGGCACATCGGTGTAGATCTCACACAGCTCGGCTCCCAGGGCCACTGCCAAGGCCACCGCCGTGGTGTCCGATCCCCCCCGCCCCAGGGTGGTGATCTCCAGCTCAGTTAGGCTGGTGATGCCCTGAAAGCCGGCCACCACCACCACCTCTCCCCGCTCTAGGTGTTGCCAAAGGCGGTCGGTGTGGATGTGCAGAATGCGGGCCCGCCCGTGATCCCGGGTGGTGACGATGCCCACCTGGGCCGCCGTCAAGGAGAGGGCAGGGTAGCCCAAGCGCTGCAGCGCCAACGCCAGCAGGGCAATGCTGACCTGCTCACCCGTAGACAGGAGCATGTCCCACTCCCGCCACTGGGCCGGCGTGGTCGGGGATCCCTGGAGGATCTGTTCCCCCAGTTCCACCAGGCGATCCGTTTCCTCTCCCATTGCCGAGACCACCACCACCACCCGCTTCCCCTGCTCCACCGTGTGGGCTACCCGCTGGGCTACGGCCTGGATGCGCTCGATGGAGCCGACGGAGGTGCCGCCGTACTTTTGGACAATTAAACCCGCTTGCATAGCCAGGGCTGAGCTGGTTGACGTGGTTTGGATCCTATCCCGAACTAGGCCAGGCCAAGCCAGCTTTGCAAAAAGGGTGGCACCGGCAGCAGGATCAGCACAAGCCAGCTCAACATTGCCAGCCCCAGCAGCTCCCGGCCCTCATCCAGCTCGGCGACATCGTTGAGGGCTGGCTCGTCGGCACTGGTGATCACCAACAAAAGCAGCGCCCACAATAACAGCCAGGGCTGCACCGTCAAAGCCAGCAGCAGCACCAGCCAGCGAGTCACTCGCCCCACATTGGCCCCCATCTGCTGGCCATAGATGGCGTGGACAATGTGGCCCCCATCCAGTTGGCCCACCGGCACCAGGTTAAAGGCAACCACCACTAGACCCAGCCAGCCGGCAAAGGCCAGGGGGTGCAGATCGATCACCTGCCCCGGCTGCAACTGATCCCCCAGCACCAGGCGCGCCAGAATGGCCAGCAGCACCGAGAGGCGCGGGTCAATGCGATGGAAGCTAATTGGGGTCGGCTGCCCCTCTGGCCCTGCCGGAGGATCCCCGGGCGTCGAAAAGACCAGCCCCACCAGCAACATTGTCAACGCCACCAGGCTGCCCGCCAGCGGCCCGGCAACGGCGATGTCAAACAGTACCTTGCGGTTGGGCACCGGCTCTTTCAGCTCGATGAAAGCCCCGAAGGTTCCCAACACAAAAGGCACCGGGATGAAATAGGGGAGCGAGGTTTTGATGCCGTGGCGGCGGGCCACCCAGTAGCGGATCCCTTCATGGGATCCCAGAATGGCCAAGATCCCCACTGCATAAGGTAACCCTTTGAGCAGAGAGGGTAGATGCAGCAACCGGTCAGGGCTGACTCCAGAAGCTTGGGCGCCGGCAGTTAGGGTCGTCCAAAAGGTAAACAGCAGCAGCCCCAACGCCAGCAGAGGCCACTCCTTCTGACGGGTTAGGGAGCGCCGCGCCGCCGGGTTGGGCACCAGGGCAAAAAAAGGCTTGCCGGCAAACCCCTCCTGCAGCACCACCAGAAAGCGTTTGCCAAAGGTGGTTTCCACATTCCGCTGTACCTGCTCGTAGGCTTCCGTGGGATCCGCCCGCAAATTGCCACGGCAGATGATGGCCTGAGGACGGTACTCCACGCTTTGCAGATAGAAAACGTTCCAAGGAAAGCAGCGGTTGAGCTTTTCCCGCGATACCTCCGAGATGGAGATGGGAGCAGCTGCAGCACCTTCCTCCTCGCCTTCCTCTGTCTCCGGATCTCGCTCTGCCGGGGTGTTTTCCACTCCAGCCTGAGAGCCTGCTGGTGGAGGTTGGAGGCGCCCCCGACGCGCCAAAGTCATGCTGGTAAAATAGGAGGCCAAAAATAGCCAGGAGGCCAAAAATGGCCCCAACATCAGCAAAGGGGGCATTTCATACTGAAACACCTGCCGCCCCAGCACCCAAAGCAGGGGGGGGATCATCATCACTAGCCACAGGATCCGCCAGGGCACCTTTGAGAGGCGGGCCACGCTTTTTTGTAGCAGCAGGTAGGTTGTCGAGCCCACCAGTGCCAACAGGATCCAATCTGCCATGAGCTCAACAGGAAAACACCTTTACCAAGCTAGCGGCAAACCCGATCGGCTTGCTAGAGCCGGCAGCAGCGATCCGTCAGGAGCTAAACTTCCCTTGGCTTGCTCGTAAGCTGCTCTCTTACTCTCAACGCCACATCCACGCCGGCAAAAGCGTGTGCCCTGTCATCGCCCGCAGGGTGAAATAGATAAACAACAGCAGGGCCAGGGATCCCACAGTTACTAGAGCTGCTGCCGTCGCGCTTTTGCGATACAGGTTTACAAACGGCTGCAGGCCAGCCCAAATTCCCCCCAGCAAGACGGTGATGAAGTAGGTGGGGTAGCGGGCGACGTTCTCCACAAATTGATCTTCGAGTCGGCGAGGAGGCTGCGGCTGGGGCATAAGCAGAGGGCAACCCAACAACTTTCCCTCAGTCTGCCACAGATAGCGGTCTTTGTCCCCCGCATGTGGAAGGGTGGGAACACCCAGGTTCAAGACTGCGAGAACCTAATATGGTAGGCGTTATCCTGCCTGCTTTGCCCAGCACAGCCACCCCCTTTCCAGACTGATGCAAGAATTGCCCTCTGATGCCTCCAATCGCGCCAGTGATCTGCCCAGGGATCAGACCCTGGCGTTGATGCGCGTTCAGGAGGCCCTGGATCAACTGGAGGCAGCGATTCTCAGCAGTCCTCGTTTGTTCTGGTCGCGCACTCTCATCGACGAAGAGAAGATCCTGGAGCAGTTGGACTTCATCCGCCTTAACCTGCCCACCGCTCTAGAGGAAGCTGAGGAAGTGCTGCGCCAGCGGGATCAAATCTTGGCTGAGGCCCACCGCTACGCCCAAGAGATCGTGGCCATGGCCCAGCGCCGGGCCGAGCAGCTTGTGAGCGAATCCACCATCCTCCGCCAGGCCCAAGCTCAGGCGGAACAGTTGTTGCGGCAAACCTACCAACAGAGCGAGGAGGTGTGGCGACAGACCCTCCAGGAGTCAGAGCGTCTCCAGCGGGAGGCCCACCGCTACGTGGATCAGGTTTTGCAGGATCTGGAGATGCGGCTACTGGAGTCGCTGCGGGTGATCCGCAACGGCCGACAAAGCCTGCAAACCTGAGCCCGCTCCTGACTAGCAAAAGGCGGCGCAAGCCCCAGCTTTAGGCCAGGCGGCGCTGCCGTGAGGGCTCAGCTTCCTGGGAAGTTATAAGCCGCAGGCGCTATGCAGCCTCTGGGTCAATGGGGAGTGTTCACCTGCCCGGGTTTTAAGTCATATTAAGAGTAGCATCCGGACTTCCCTACCCTACAAACCGGGGTAGCCAAGCCAAGCTTCCTCCGGCAAAACGAAGACAAGTCTTGGATGGGTGGCCCGGAACTCAAGGCGCTGGAGATTGCCGTGGCAGGCAAGGGATCTTGAGCTTTGGCGGCAGGCTGGCGCAGCTTTTCTTTGGCCGACTGAGAGCGTGTTTCCCTCCTTCTCAGTGAGTGCTCCAGAACTGTACCCCTCGAGCCACCTTCCTCAGCGGGCTCTCTCCTCAGCCTGCGAGTTCTGGTTTTTGTCCCTTTTGGGAGTTCCTTAGTCGTCTAGGAGATTCTATGGCCATTGAACCGAAAGCTCGTAAGAACCGCGAAAGCGCTAAATCCCGTTCCCGCAGCCGTCGTCGAGAGTCAACCAAAGCCAGCAATTTGGACGCTAACCTCTCCCTGCCCAAGTTGATCCAAGAGAATGCAGTGCTCCAGTCGCGCAGTCAGTTGTTGCTGATGTACAGTGACTTTCAAACCGAAATGCCCAACGATGGCAAGACAGGCGTTGGCACCTGGCTGCGAGCCCGCCTCAAAGAGCACGGCATGCCTAGCTTACTGCGTTTTGGCCCGCGTTCCTGCCCCCAGGTCTTCCGCCGCGATGAATTCTCCGAGTGGATGATGCTGGCTCTCAACAGTCCCAGTTCCAAAAACGAGAACGGCTAGTAGAAGAAGCCAAGGCAGCAAACCTAGACTGCACTAGCGGGTTGGGCTGGGGAAGCATAGACGGTTTGAATTTCTCCAGCTTGCCCGCTATTCCTGTTGCGCCCATTGAGGGAAGCGGGTGACCTAGGCTCCTTCTCCTCCTCTGCAAGCAGCAGCTCCCGGATCAGACGGGCTGCCAAGCGTTGCAGCCAGCGGGAGGCCAACTGCCGCCCTAGCTGTTGGGCTTCTGGCTTGGTGGCTACCTTGGCTACTAGAGGCAAAAGCTGCAGCGGCTGAAAGGCGGGGTTGCTGCTGAGAATTGACCACAGACGTTGCAGATGGGTTAGACCATCTGTAGAGCCGTTGCCTGAGCTGGAAAAGAGGATATCCACCAGCTGCTCTCGCAGGAAGGCTCCCCGCTCCGAAAAGAGGAAATCAACGGCTTTTTCTAGGGATCCCTGCAAGTCAAAGTCTTCGCTGTTGACGGCATTGCGCAGCAGATTTTCCAAGCGGTTCCAGCGAAATTGTCCCTGGCTAAACAGCAGCTCCCGCAGAGCTTCCCGCAGCTCTGGAGCGGGATCAGTTAGGAGCCGCTGGGCCACATAGGGATAGGCTACGCTCAAGACCTTGAAGTTGGGATCTAGACCGATGGCAATCCCCTCGAGGGTGAGCAGCGAGCGGATGATCAGGGCGTAGTAGGCAGGTACGCGAAAGGGAAAGTTGTACATCACCCCCGAGAGGCGATCGGTAATGCTTTTGAAATTCAGCTCGGCCACGGGCTTGCCTAGGGCCTCGGCGAAGACATCCTCCAAGGCGGGGATGATGGGGGTGAGATCGGTGTCGGGATCTAGGAACTCCAGATCCACGTAGTCCTGGGCCAAGGCGGCAAAATCCCGGTTGACCAAGTGGACGATTGCCTTGATGAGGCCGTAGCGCTGGTGCGGCTGGATGGTGCTCATCATCCCAAAGTCAATGTAGGCCAGCCGCCCGTCGTACATAGCCAAGAGGTTGCCCGGATGGGGATCGGCATGGAAAAAGCCGTGCTCCAAGAGCTGCTTCAGGGAGCAGTTGACCCCGATCTCGATGAGGTGCTGCCCGTTTAGCCCGGCGGCGGCGATTTTGTCAAGCTGGGTCAGCTTGATGCCATCGATCCACTCCATTGTCAGCACCTTGGTGCGGGTGTACTCCCAATAGATTTTGGGAGCGTAGATGGAGGGGTGGCGGTACAGCTCTAGGAAGCGCTCGGCGTTGCGGCCTTCCTGGGTGTAGTCCATCTCTTCGTACAGCCGCCCCGCAAATTCATCGACAATGCCCACCAGGTCGCTGCGGATGCGGCGGAAGGTGCGCTTGGCCCAGGCGGCTAGGCTGCGGATGATGTACATGTCCAGGGAAATGCGCCCGATCAAATCGGGCCGCTGCACCTTGACGGCAACTTTCTCTCCCGTGTGCAGATACGCCTGGTAAACCTGCCCCAGGCTGGCCGCGGCAACCGGTTCCGGGCCGATCTCGCGAAAGATCTGCTCTATTGGCTGGCCGATTTGCGCCTCGATGAGAGCAAAGGCAGTGGCATTGTCGAAGGGGGGCAGCTCATCCTGCAGCTTGGCCAGCTCTTCCAGAAAAAGGGGCGAGACCAGGTCGGGACGGGTGGAGAGAGCTTGGCCAATTTTGATGGCTGTCGGCCCCAATTCCGTGAGGATCTCCCGCAGCCGCGCCGCATGCTTGCGTCGGTTCTTCAGCTCTACCCCCCGCCAGCGATCCCACAAGACCCAGATCAACAGCCCCAAAAAGGGGGCAATCAACTGAAAAAGACGCCCCAGCACCAGATCCCAGCGCCCCCGATATTGCCTAGCCAACTCCTCTGGGTCATAACGCAGAGCCGGCTGCAAGGGCTGCTGCCCCGATCCAGGCAAAGGCTGCTCTGCCACCGCTGGCTGGGCTGCGGCCGCTGTCGACAGTGTTGCGCCCATAGCAGTCCCGACGGATCTCGTAACACATCTTAACTTGCTGGGTTGGCAAGCGGCTTGTGGGCTGGGGGGTTGATCTGGGGCGGACAAAGATATCCTGAAATAGGCACAGACTGGGCACAAAGTTTAAGCCGATGGGTTAGCCGCTAAGCCCGCGGGGCAGCCCACCAGGTCAGCATGGAAAGGCGGTCTTTTCTCCAAAAACTACTCCTAGCTGCTGCTGGCCTTGGTTTGTCTCCCGGCTGGCTAACCAGGCAGGCTAGGCGCTATGGACAAGCTCTAGCAGCCACCTCCCGCAAGTTGGCTCTTCTCATTGGCATTAACCGCTACCCTGGCGAGGGATCCCCGCTGCAGGGCTGTGTAACCGACGTAGAGCTGCAACGGGAGCTGCTGCTGTACCGCTTTGGCTTTGAACCGGCAGGCATTCTCGCCCTCACCGATGGAGCGGCTACGCCAAGCGCAGTCCAAGAGGCCTTTGCTGAGCACTTGGGAGGCCCAAGTCAGCCGGCGGAAATCGTGGTCGTGCAGTTTAGTGGCTACGGCCAGTGGCAGGCGGGATCGGCCCCGGATCAGTGGCAGCCGGCTTTGCTGTTGTCGGGCTCCGAAAGCCTGGCGGCCATGGAGCTGGAGCGCTTTTTCCAGCTTGTGCAAAACTTGGGCACGGCCCAGGTCACAACCATACTCGATTGCGGCTTTACCCACATCCCACCTGCCCTACGAGGCAACCTCCAACTGCGCTCCCGCCCACCTGTCCCGCCAGCAGCCTCCAAGGTGCTGGATCCCGGTCAGCCATCCTCTGCAGAAGGGCAGCAAGTTTGGCACCCTCGGCCCAAAGGCTTGTTGATTGCTGCCACCACTCCCCAAGACTTGGCAGCGGAAGCTGCTTGGCCGGGATTTCATGCAGGAGTGCTCACCTACCTGCTGACCCAGTACCTGTGGGAGACCACGCCCCCTGCCCGCCTGCTGATTGCTTTCAACCAGGTGGTCAGTCGGCGGGAGCTGGGCCTCTTTTCTTGTCAGCACCCTACCCTGGAGGGCAAAGAAATAGCTCGACGAGTCCCCCCCTACTTCCTCATTCCCTCCCAGACAGCGGCTAGCGGGGTCATCCAAGAGGTGAGGGGGAGCCGTGCTCAGGTGTGGCTAGGGGGGATCCCAGCGGCAGCCCTGTGTGGTCTCCAGCCGGGCACCCTTCTGGCTCCCTTTGTTGCTGATCCTGCTGCTCCAGCAACACCACTCCTGATTCGTTCCCGCAGTGGGCTGTTGGCGCAGGTCCAAGCGGTCGGCGGGGAAGATCAGTTTCCCCCCGTAGGCACGCTGGTGCGAGAGCAGTTGCGCGCTCTCTCGAGCAGCCTCAAGCTCTTGGTGGGGTTAGAAGACAGCCTGGGCCGTGTTGAAAGAGTGGATCTAACCAACGCCATCGCCGGCTATAGCTGGATGGAGACGGCCAACCCACGCGAGCGCCAGGTGGATTGCCTGCTGGGCCGCATCACCCCAGAGATGGCTGCTGCCTTTCAAGGGGACGCTCTGCCCAAGCCCTTGGAGGTCGGCAGCTACAGCCTCTTTTGGCCGGGGCGAGAGCTGCTTCTCAATTCCTGTGGCCCAGCGGGCGAAGCGGCAACTACGGCAGTGCAGCGGCTGGCCTCCCGTCTGGCTCATCTGCTGGCGGCCAAGCGCCTGCGGACCACCCTCAACGCTGCCATCTCGTCCCTGGGGGTGGTGGGGGAACTGTCCACCCGAGGTAAAACCCCCTCGTGGGCAGTGCGGCCTCCTCAAGGGGCCTCTGCTCCTGCTGAGCTGGGCATGCCTCGCTTCCTGCGCGGGGATCCCCTCTATCTCACGCTGCGCAACGAGGGCGAGCAGGATCTGTTCGGCTATCTGTTGATGGTCGATTCCAGCGGGCAACTGCACCTGCTGGCTCCGGTGCCCCAGGACAACCTTGCCCTGCCGCTGCGCCTAGAGGCTAAGGGCAGCCTGACCATACCACCCCCGCCTGAGATGGCCGTCCGTGAGCCGCGCTCCGTCCTCAACCCCGATTTGCTTACCTGCCACGCCCAGGGACTGACCGAGTTACTGTTTGTGGCCAGCACCCGTCCCCTCTCTGCTAGCCTGGAGGCCCTCAAGGCCATGGCCCGCCAGCAGGGGGTAACCCGTTCGCCGATGTTGCTGAGCAAGCCGCTGGAGTGGACGCAAATCCTTTTCGAGGAGTTGACTTACCGCGCTGAGGAGGGGGCCCCTGACTTGCGTTGGCTGGATCCGGCTCAATCGGTCACGCTTTCCCTTACTTATCTCTTGGTTTAGCTCAGCAGTAGAGCAAATAGGCCACAGAGAGCAATACCATCGAAAACCCCAGCCCCGCCAATGCTGAGGATGCCTGAGCAACTGCGCCGCAACACCTCTGGTAGGTGCAGCAGATCCGCTCCAATCACCGTGCCCAAAACCCCTCCGGCAAAAGCCACCGCCGGCGCCTGATCTCCAGCCCAGAACAGAGCGGCCAAAGCCGCTGTAGCCGGAGCCACCAGGGGATTCATCTGAATGCCGATCCCGGGCACTACGTGGGAAGCGTAGTAGCTGACCAAAGTTACCAGCGCCGTTACGGCTAGGATCAACAGCCCACTGGCCCGGCCAAATTGATACAGGGCCAAGAGCAGCGGGATCAGGCCCCCGCCCACGTTTAGGGCAACCACCGTCTCCTGAGAGATCTTGGCCAACGGGATCCCCCAAAATTGCCGCATCCACAGGCTGGCCAGGTCTTCCACCAGAGTTACCTCGCACCTGACGCGGTAGAGGGGAATATTGACCGAGCTGCCCACCAGGATAGCCAGCAGCAGCAACAGTGCCCCATCTCGGGAAAAGCCCAACTTCCCTGCCGCCAGCGCTACCACATCCACTGCTAGCCCCAGCCAGAGGAAGGGCAATAGCAGTAGAAGCATTAAAAACAACAACAGTGAGACTGGCAGGTAGAACATGG
>NZ_JANSHR010000071.1:0-868 GCF_047461675.1 Synechococcus sp. R70.1 | reverse complement strand
AGCGGCATCTGCCTGAGCTGCAACGTACCTTGCGCAAGCTGGAAGCTCGTGTGGCTAAGCTGGAGCAGAGCAGTGGGACATAGATGGGGATCCCTGCCGATGGCTAATTCACTTGCTTGCCCCCAACGCAAAGATGCTAGCCCAAGAGAAACTGCAGGAAATCACTCCCCTCACCCGCGAGCAACTGGCAGAGCTCATGCCTTCGGCCCAGGGGCTGCTCAGCGATGAGCCCGAAATGGAACACTCCCTGCATGCTCTGCAGCTTTTGATTCTGGTCAGCTGCCTCGCCCGCCTCTAGCAAGACCGCCACGACTACTTCCTCGCCTGGAACCTCACCGTCTACTACAGCCGAGAGCAACTCAAAAATAAAGACTTCCGCGGGCCAGATCTGTTTTTGGTCAAAGGGGTAGAAAACCGCCCCCGCCCTTCTTGGGTGGTGTGGGAAGAAGGGGGGAAATATCCAGACTTGATTGTTGAGCTGCTCTCCGAGTCCACAGCCAAAGTGGATCGAGAGGAGAAGCGGGAGCTGTACCAGAGGATTTTCAGAACTCCAGAGTACTTCTATTTTTCTCCTGAGACCCTGGAGTTCATGGGTTTGCGGCTAAGGGGGGAGAAATACGAGGAGATTCCGCTCACAAAGGAGGGGTGGCGGTGGAGCGGGGTGCTGGGATTGTACCTGGGGATTCACAACCAGCAGCTTCGGTACTTCTTCCCCAATGGTGAGCTGGTGCCTACTCCTGAGGAAGAAAATCGAACGCCAACGGGCTGAGCAAGAGCGGCAGCGGGCTAAACAAGAACAGCAGAGAGCAGAGCACCTGGCCCAGAAGCTGCGGGAGCTAGGGGTGGATCCCGATACCTTGTAAGGGTA
>NZ_JANSHR010000070.1:0-874 GCF_047461675.1 Synechococcus sp. R70.1 | reverse complement strand
TTGATGATCACATCCTGCGGTCGGTCAGCGCCGACGCTTTGCCGCACGCAGACATAGAAGCCCACGTCGTTTTGGTTATCTCCCAGCCCTGGGAAGGTGACGCCGTTGGGTCTGCCGCCGCCAAAGGCATAGCCCTGCGGGCAGAGGGGCGCAACCTGCGGACTTCCCTCCCGGCTGCTGAAGATGTTGGAGACCAAAGTTGTCAGGCGGGGGCCATCTGCCCTGCCGGCAATGGGGATTTGGCGCGCTCGAGCTTGCTCGGAAGGCCAAGCAAGGAAACCATCTCGGAACGGATCGGGATCCTCAACAAAGAACGGGCTGCGCCCGGCGCAGTTATTTTGACCCTCAGTGTTGAAGGGTCGCAACTCAAAACGGTCGATCCGCGCGTTGCCTTCCCAGGGAGTGGGCCCCGTTGGGTTGCCGGCGTTGTTGTAGTTGCGGCGTAGGTAGTACACCACCAGGGTGTAGATGCCGCGGCGGCTGACAAGAGTGTCCCAATCCGCATTTCTACCGTTCCGATCGCGCGGGAACCCAGGAGGTGGTTGGACAGGTAGGATGGCGCGGCCTTCTCGAATCTGTTGCAAGTTGGGGATTTGGTCTCCCGGAGTACCGTCCTCTCGCTGAGTACGGTAACATCCCTGCGGGATCGGCTCCAACTTCCAAAAGGCAACAACCGGGATAGCGTCATTGGGTCGGCGGATCCAGCCGGGGGTGTAAAGCCTTTGGATGAGATCTGGCGTTCCGTCTCCGTTGGGCTGTTCCGCATCGTTGTAAATGTAAAGAGCCTCCGCCAAATCCTGCTGGATGTATTCCATGGCTTGGGTCAGCTCCGCCTGCACCTGGGTGCGGCCCGTCTCTTCCCGATCCAGCCGCA
>NZ_JANSHR010000069.1:0-3185 GCF_047461675.1 Synechococcus sp. R70.1 | reverse complement strand
GCAGGGGGAACCTTAAGGAGGGGGTTCTCGTTTATCCGTACTTTTGTGAACTCTGGCTCAGCGATTAGTATTATGGAGTGCGGAAGCACAGCTTCCGCCCGACGCTGAAGCTTCGCTTCAGCACTCCAAAGGTTTCAGCGCGGGACACCCCTCTCCCGCCGCCCTAAAGGGGGTAGGTTTTTTCTCGCGCGGTTGGCATTGCGGGCGGGACGCCCGCGTTCCCAGCGTCGCGCGTGCTGGGAGCGCGAGCGTCTCGCTCGCATGGCGGTAAAAATGCTCTGTTCGGCAACGCCGCGAGCAGGCACGCCCGCAAAAAAACTACCCCTTTAGGGGAGAGGGGCTGGGGGTGAGGGCAAAAAAGCGCACGACACCCCTCTCCCGCCACGCGGGAGAGGGGCTGGGGGTGAGGGCTTAGCACCCGCTACCGAAGGCGAACAGCACCGTCAGCAGGTCGGCGTCGTCCACTGTGCCGTCGCCGTTGAGGTCTTCGGGCAGGTTTGTGCCTGTGTTGCCGAAGGCGAACAGCACTGCCAGCAGGTCGGCGTCATCGACGCAGCCGTTGCAGTCCACATCGCCCTCCAGCCGCGCGCCGCCATAGGAAGCCAACTGGATGTTGAACGCACGCGCACAGGCGGGAATCAACGGGTTACACACTGCATCCGTCACGAAGCCTGTGAAGCCCACCTCGGAGGTCGCCGTCACATTGTTCAGCTGGATTGTAACTACACGGTTCAGCAGCCCCAGCGGGTCGCTCGTGCATTGAATCTCCTCCAAGTCTACCTCGATGGTTCCGTAGATGCTATCGATGCGGAAGGGATAGCCTGTCCCCCCGATGGTGATGATTGTGCAGACGGGCTGGGGGATGTTCTCCGCCCTCCAAGTAATGCGGTTGTCGCTGACGCTGGCGACGAAGCGCACAGTCTGGGTGGACGCTATTGCGTTAACAATCTGGTTCAGCGTCGTAGTGAAGTTGAGGGTGCCTGGGTCAAAGTTGATGACAAAAGCGTTTTGTGCGCCTGTTGTGCCGCTGGCAAAGGACTGGACGCACCCTTGTCCCAAGTTAATGTTCACGGCGTAGTCGGCGTTGTTGATTTTGAACGAGACGCTGCCTGCATCGCGCAGGCGGTCAGCCAGAGATTGCGCGTGGCTTGCGCCGATGAGCGCCACGATGCCTAAAAGCCCGAAGAGTCGTACCATCTGCATCATCATCGATTCCTCCTTTCCCGTGGTGGTCGGGTACGGTAATTATACAATAGAAATCCCGTTTTGTCAAGGGGGGCACAGTGAATGCGCCCCCCTGTTGGGTTAGTTGGTGCGTCGGCAGTGGTTGGGCGCGCCGTCGTCGCCGAACGGCTGATCCGTGCGCCCCGCTTGCCCTGGACAAGTGTGGCACGGGCGTCCGCCGCGTGGGTGCCCCGACGGGTACTGCGAGACGATGCCCGACAGCCCGTAGTAGATGTAGTTGGAGCCTGCAGGGGTGTGGAACGGTAGGCTCGTGTCAATCACGGCGTAGAGCGGCTTAGTCTTGCGCGCAGTCTCGCGCACAGTGACTTGTCCGCCTTGAACCTGCCGCGTTTTGACATTCCCCGAATGCCCGTCGACATAGCCCACAGACGCTACCAGGTTGTGCCGCCCCTGAATGTAGGAGCCAAGCCCATCCTGACGCCCCTGATGGTCGCCTAACACGCCGTCATACAATACGGGCGTGCGCACCACATCGTCGATTTCGGCGAGCCGAATCGAGCGCGGACCGCCAGGCCACGGCCACTGCTGTAGCGGCATGCTGCCCCGCTCAAACAGACACCAGTTGCCGATGTAGGCGGTCGTCTTGAAGTCAGAGCGCTGGTTGTTGGGACACAGCTCCAACGGCGAGAACGCGGTGCGCACATCCCATGCTTGCCGATCGGACGGACACCCCGATAGGTCGGCGTTTTTCATGTAGGGGAAGATGGCATGGTAGACCGTAAACGCGCAGAAGCCGCCCGCGCCGTTCGAGGTCATGTACAGGCTAAAAGGAAACGCCTCGTCGTAGTCCTGGATATACTGCAGTCCGCCAAGTGTGATCTGCTTGGTGTTGCTTAGACACTGGGTCTGACGCGCTTTCTCGCGCGCCTGAGCGAACACAGGGAACAAGATCGCCGCCAAAATGGCGATGATCGCGATAACGACCAGTAGCTCGATCAGCGTAAATCCGCGTCGTTGCATGATTACTCTACCTCCGCACATTAACATACGCCTAATTATACCCCATTCCTGCCGCAATTGGAGGCAATTTGGCGGCGATTTTCGCCGTGTTCATCTCTGTTCAGTGGCATCCGTCTCTTCCAGGTAGCGTGCGCCCAGCGCCACAAACTCCGCGCGGTCGATGTCGGCGGGCAGGTCGTAGGCGGCGGCGAACAGGCGCCATTCGTCGGCGAGGGTGAGTCGGCTCTCGCCGTCGGCTTCGGGGGTCTGCCCGTAGGCGCGTCCGCCTGTGCTGGGGCGCGGCGCACGCAGGTCTAACAGGTAGTGCAACGCGCGCGCTTTGAGTTCGCGCAGCAGCTCGCCGTCGATGTGGGGGCGCAGGTCGGGATGCAGGTTCCACACGCGCTGCCGCACGATTGCCCCATTCAGCGCGTCGCCCAGCGCGTCCGCCCGCGACTCGATGGCTTGGTTCAACTCCACGGCGGTCATATCCGCAGCGTCTATCGGCAGCAGGTCGTACACCGCGCGCGTGCGGATGGGGTGAAACTCGTGCGTGCGCGTGTCGGCGTCGTACAGCACCCATCCCTTCGGCTCGCCTGCCTCCTCCCAGATGTTGGTGCTGGTGAACTCGGTTGCGCCTGCGTAAATCGCGTTCGGCGCAACCTGTTGATAGATGTGCCAGTCGCCCAGCGCGATGTAGTCCCATTCGTCGCGCACGATTTTCTGGCGGTCAATCGGTCGCTCCAGCGTGAGCTGGGTGACGCCCTCCAGCAAGCCGTGCAGCAGCAACAGGTTGTAGCGTGTGTTTGGGTTCGGCTGTAGGATGCGCCGCTCGATGTCGGGCACACCCCGCGCGGGAATGCATAGCAGGGTCGCGTTCAGCGCGGGAATCTCCAGCCCATCAATCTGGTCGTAGACGACCTGTACGCCGTCGAGGTGTTTCAGCAGCGCGAGGATACAGCCGCTGCCTGCCACGCGCGGCGTCTCATGGTTGCCCGCGA
>NZ_JANSHR010000068.1:112851-147537 GCF_047461675.1 Synechococcus sp. R70.1 | reverse complement strand
TGGGGATCCTGGGACTGGTTGCCCTTGTCAACTTTCTCTGGCAGCGCCTAGAGCAGCAGGCCAAAGAAGCCACAGCCCAGCCAGCCGAGCCGCCAGCAGCTCCAGAACCCCGCAGCACCTCGGAGGAGGGATCCCTGTCGACATGAGTAACACCGTTCGCGTTCACGTCTGGATCAGTGGGCAAGTGCAGGGAGTGGGGTTTCGGGCTTACACGGAGGCCATGGCTCGCAAGGCCGGTGTTGGCGGCTGGGTGCGCAATTTGCGGGATGGCCGGGTGGAGGCGGTTTTCGAGGGATCCCCGGCGGCGGTGGAGGCAATGCTGCGCTGGTGCCAGCAGGGCAGCCCTGGCTCAGTTGTAGAGGCCATCGAGCAACGGCCCGAGCTGCCGGAAGGCCTATCTACCTTCGAGATCCGCCCCACTGTCTAATCCCAGCAGCTGGCGAGATCCCACTAGAATGGGGAAACCCACTTTTCTCGTTTGGCCATGACGGTTGCCGCTCCTGCCAAAGTGCAATACGAGGCGGTGATCGGGCTGGAGGTGCACTGCCAGCTCAGCACCCGCTCCAAGATCTTCTCCAGCAGCGCAACGGCCTTCGGCGCTCCCCCGAACACCCAAATCGACCCTGTCTGCATGGGCCTGCCCGGCACCCTGCCGGTGCTCAACGAAAAGGTACTCGAGTACGCCGTCAAGGCTGCTTTAGCTTTGAATTGCACCATTGCCCCCTACAGCAAGTTTGACCGCAAGCAGTACTTCTACCCCGACTTGCCCAAGAACTACCAAATCTCTCAGTACGACCTACCCCTTGCTACCCACGGCTGGGTCGAGATCCAGCTCAGCGACGGCCGCACCAAGCGCATTGGCATCACCCGCTTGCACATCGAAGAAGATGCGGGCAAATTGGTCCATGCCGGCAGCGATCGCCTGGCGGGATCCAGCTATTCCCTAGTGGATTTCAACCGGGCGGGGGTTCCCCTCATCGAGATCGTCAGCGAGCCAGACATCCGCAGTGGCGAGGAAGCAGCGGAATACGTACAGGAGCTGCGCCGCATCCTGCGCTATGCCGGCCTGTGCGATGGCAACCTGCAGGAGGGATCCCTGCGCTGCGACGTCAACATCTCGGTGCGCCCCCTGGGGAGTCAGACCTTCGGCACGAAGGTGGAAATTAAAAACATGAACTCCTTCAACGCCATCCAGCGGGCCATTGAGTACGAGTTCAACCGCCAAGTTAAGGCTTTGGAAGCGGGCGAGCCTATCGTCCAGGAGACCCGCCTCTGGGAGGAAAACAGCCAGCGCACCATCAGCATGCGCAGGAAGGAGGGATCCAGCGACTACCGCTACTTCCCCGAGCCGGATCTGCCGCCCATTCGCATTACCGAAGCGCAAAAAGCCCGCTGGCAGGCGGAGCTGCCGGAACTCCCCGCCCTGAAGCGGCGCCGCTACCAAGAAGTCTACGGCCTCTCGGTATACGACTCCCGCTACCTCACCGATGAGCGCACCACTGCCGAGTACTTTGAGGCCGTGGTTGCGGCTGGCGCTAGCCCGAAGGCGGCCGCCAACTGGATGATGAGCGATATCGCCAGCTACCTCAACACCCACAAGCTGGACTACCCCGACATTGCCCTCAAGCCGGAAACCCTAGCTGAGCTCATTGGCCTCATTGAGCAGGGGGTCATTTCCAGCAAAATTGCTAAGGAAATCCTGCCAGAGCTACTGGAAAAAGGCGGCTCAGCCCGGGCCCTAGTGGAGGCTAAGGGCCTAACCCAAATCTCCGACAGCCGCCTGCTGGAGCAGCTCATTGCCGAGGTGCTGGCGGAAAACCCCGAGCAACTGCAGCAGTATCGGGGGGGCAAAACCAAGCTCTTTGGCTACTTTGTTGGGCAGTTGATGAAAAAAACCCAAGGACGGGCCGATCCTAAGCTGGCCAACGAGCTGCTCAAGCGGCATCTAGATGGCTAGTTCCAGGCTTCGGTAAGGGAATAGCCCAACTCCTGCAGCATGCGCCGCAAGAGAGGAAGGCTTAGCCCAATTACGTTGCCTGGGCATCCTTCGATCCGCTCCACGAACAGGCTGCCACGGCCATCGATGGCAAAACAGCCGGCACAGTTCAGGGGCTCGCCGGTGGCTACGTAGGTGCGGATCTCCTCGTCGCTGGGCTTGGCAAAAAACACCCGCGTTACGGCGTAGTGGACGAGGCGGCGGTTTTGCTTCAGGTCAATCAAGGCATGGCCGGTGTAAAGTTCTCCCACCTCGCCCCGCATTTGGCGCAGGCGCCGCTCTGCCTCCAGGGCATTGGCCGGCTTACCCAGGATCTCCCCATTGAGGTAGAGGACAGAGTCCGCTCCGATAACCAAGACAGGCTCCCGTTGCTGGGCTGCCACCACTTCTGCTTTTGCCAAGGCCAGCTTCTGGACGAGCTCCACCGGATCTGAGCTCTTGATTTGGCTTTCGTCAAAGTAGCTGGGTTGAACGCGAAAAGGAATCCGGGCAGCTTCCAGCAGTTGGCGCCGGGCAGGAGATTGCGAAGCCAGGACAATGGGAGGCAACATCGATTCAAAACTCAAGCCTAGAGTTTGTAGGATCGAAGTTTGCTCTACTACTAGTTTCCCTTAGCCTAGGCAAGGTAGGCCCACTAGGCGCTGACAGGAAACAACTGGATCCAGCTCTCCTAGTCTCCTAGCCCCTCCTCAAGCCGAGCTTGTCCCTGCTTCCTCCGCAGGTGCGCCTTGGCCTAAAGCTGCTGATGGTGCTGAGGATCTCGAGGGTCGTGGCCCTCCTCCCTTTGCAGGTGGGAGAGCTAAAACCGGCACTGCAGGAGGCCTGCCCAGGCTGTGGCCTCTCCCAGCACGATGGGGATGCCCAGTTTTGTAAGCGCTGGGGCACGGCGCTCTCCTCTCAGGCCGCTGGCCCATCTCCCCGTTGGGGGCAAAGCCAGGATAGGCTAGGACGGGATCCAGAGAACCTGCAATGTTAGCCATCCCTGGCAAGCTCAATGTAAAGGCAGGAGTGGTGATGCTGCTGGCAGCCATCGTCCTGGGCCTCATCCTCAGCCAAGTGCAGCCGTTGCCGCTGGCTCCGCCGGAGGCGTCAGGGATCCCTGCCCGGCCCCTCTCCTGGCAGGAGGTGCCCAAACAAAAGTACGCCTGGCACATTTGCTACGCCTTTTTGGGCAACATGGGGCTAGTCAACATTGGCGGCGGACTGGCCCTGGTGGCGCTGGGATCCCGCTTTACGGCTGGGCGACTGCTTTCCCAAATTCTCCTCTTGGGGGGAATGCTGCACCCTGCTTCTTGGGCCTTGGTGGCTCTGACGGGATTGGAGGGGTGGAATTGGCTGGGCAATATTGGGGCAGCCGCCGTGGCGCTGGTCGTGGTAACCCTGTTTGTTCACCTGCTCTGGGCCACCTACTGCTCAGGGCAAGCCCTTCAACGGCAAACCCGATCCCGCCTCTCCCGCTAACTTTCCGGGCAGTTGGGAAAAGCTGAGAAGCTGTTTAAGATTGTTAGAGTCGTCCCTGTTAACACTCAACTAGGCTAGGCATGGCTATCAAAGAGGAGGTTTTCTTCGAAGGCGGGCCTCATATAGGCGATCTAGTGCTGAACTCCTTTATCGGCCTTACCGTTGTTGGCTTGCCTCTATTTGTGGGGGCGCTGGTGCGCAGGCTGTGGGTTCACTACCGGATTACCAATCGCCGCATTACCGTCATTGGCGGCTGGGGGGGCAAGGAGCGCTCTGATGTCATTTACAAAGAAATTGCCAAGGTGGTAACGGTGCCACGGGGCCTGGGCACATGGGGCGATATGGTGCTCACCCTTAAAGATGGCAGCCGCCTAGAGATGCGGGCAGTGCCGCGCTTCCGGGAGATCTACGCCTACATTAGCGAGCGGCTGGACGAAAAAGCCAGACAGGTCAGCGGGCCCATTGGCAAAAGGCCTCCCGCCGCCTCCTAACCATGCCTGCTGGGGATCCCGCTTGGCCACAGCGCCTAGCGTTGGTGCATGAGTACCTCATCTGGCCAGGGGGCTCGGAAAAGGTTTTGCAGGAGCTATTGGCCTTTGCCCCGCAAGCCCCTCTCTACGTCAGCCTCTTCTCGGCGCACACGCTGCCGCCGAGCTGGCGGGACCGGCCAATCTACACCTCGTTTTTGCAAAGCTGGGCCAAGGGGCTAGGGGTGTTGCGCCGCAACTACCATGGGCGCCTTAAGTACCTCCTGCCCTGGATGCCCTTGGCCTATGAGAGCTTCGATTTCTCCGCCTATGACTGCGTCATCTCCAGCAGCCATGCTTTCGCCAAAGGGATCCTGACAGGGCCTTCCACCCTGCACCTAAGCTACATCCACAGCCCGCCCCGCTACCTCTGGGAAAACCGGGAGCTCTATCTTGAGCGAGAAGGGTTGACAGGGATCCGCCCTCTTGCCGCCCTCAGCCGGTGGCTGATGCACCGCCTGCGCCAGTGGGACTTTGTGGCAGCCCAGCGGCCAGATCTCTTGATTGCCAACTCGCAGCACATCCGCAGGCGCATTGCCAAGCTCTACCGCCGCGAGGCCGTGGTTATCTATCCGCCGGTGCCGCTCCAGGGATTTGAGCCGGTGGCCGCTCCCACAGCCGATTACGACCTGGTGGTGGGCCGGCTGGTGCCCTACAAGCGGGTGGATTTGGCCATTGCTGCCTGCAAGCAGCTGGGCCGCCGTCTGGTGGTGGTGGGGGAAGGGCCGGAGCTGCCGCGGCTAAAGCAACTGGCGGGGCCACAGGTGGAGTTTTTGCCCCACCAGCCTCTAGAGCGTCTCCAGGAACTGCTGGCCCATTGCCGGCTGCTGCTGTTTCCCTGGGAGGAAGATTTTGGCCTGGTGGCAGTAGAGGCCCAAGCGTGTGGTCGACCTGTCGTTGCCCTCAACCGAGGGGGCACTCGCGAGACCGTCCGCCACGGCCAGACTGGGATCCTCATCCCTGAAGCCAGTGTGGAAGCCCTGGTGGAAGGGCTGCGCCAAGCGGATCGCCGGGAATGGGATCCGCAGCAGATTCGCGCCCATGCTCTGCAGTTTGCGCCGGAGCGGTTTCATGCCCAACTGGGATCCCTGCTGCGCTGGGCCTGGCCTCGTTTTCAAGCTGGGGAGCCGCTGGACCCGCGAGGCTGGAGCGCTCAGTAGAGCCGTCGCTGCACAAAAGTTGGCAACTCGATGCGGCTGCGCTCACCACCTTCTCCGCTGCCGCGGCCAGTGGCCAAGAGAGAGCGCTTCAGCAGCCTCTCTGTCCGATCCTCCCCTTCCTTGAGGGTAAGGGGTGGGATCCCGCCGACGGGCGTTCTCTCCCTGGGGGACTCACCGCTGGTGGAGACGGCGGCCACCTCCGGGGAGGGAGCAGGCTGGGCAGGGAGGGCTTGCAGCCGTTCCTGATTGCGCCAGCAGTGCGCAGCCCCAGTTGGATGGCTCGACCTGAGCTCGACCCCTGCCCGGCTTGGAGCTGACTGGCGCAGGGCAGCCAGTTGCTCCTCCAGCTCCCGGTTGCGCTGCTGCAACAGAGCCACCTCCTTTTCTTGCGCCTGCGCGTAGGCTTGAATTTGCGCACACTTAGCTTGTAGGGCCGCCACCTGCTGCTGCAGCTTCTCAATCTCTTTTTGGCCGAGTAGATAGCGGGCCTCCGCCACCTCCCGCGCCCGCTGGGCTTCTTCCAGCTTTTCCTGCGCCGGTCGCTGGGCCAGCTCTTGGAGGAGGTGATCCCGCTCAGCCCGCAGGGTGTCCACCTCACGGGAGAGAGCCTGCACCTGCTCCTCCAGGGCAAGATCTCTACCGCTGCCGGGTTCAGCTGGCGGCTGTTCAGAGCGCAGAGCCTGTAGCTGGGCCTCCAGTTGGGCAATTTGCTGGGCCTGCTCTGCCTGTTGCTGCCGGCTCTGCTGCAGTTCTTCCAGCAAGCTAGCCCGCTCCGCCTTGGCAAAGGAGGCCTGCTGGCGCAGATGCTCCAACTGGCGAAGCTGTTGCCAGGCCTTGTTCAGCTCAGCCTCGAGGTGGGCTTTTTCGCTCTCTAGCTGCGTCTTCAGGCTTTGCCATTCTGCCTCGGCCTGGCGGTGGGCAGCTTCCAGCTCCGCCCGCCGGGTTTCCAACTCCTGCACCTGCGCCTGTAACTGCCCCTTTTCTTTCTCCAGCTCCTGGATGCGGAGCTGGAATTGGGCTTGCAAAAGCTGCACCTGAGGCAACTTGGCGGCGTATTCCCCCAGCTGGTTGGCTTGCTGTTTTAGCTCCCAGAGCTCCTGCTGCAGTTGATAGAACCGAGCTGGCTCGATGCGCCGCTGCAATTCTGCCTTGAGGGTTTCGATTTCCGCTTGGCTGGTTTGCAACTGCTGCTGCAGGAGCTGGTAGTGCTCTAGGGTGGGGCGACGCTCCATCTCCCAGAGGAGATTTTGGAGCTCCTCAATGTGCTGCTGCTGTTGCTGAAAAGCTTCCAGGGTAGGGCGTTGTTCCAGGCGAGCCTTCTCTTCCTGACACACTTGCAACGCTCGCTCTTGATCCTGCAGTTGCCGTTCCAGGCGCTGGATACACTCAATCTGCTGCAGCGACAGCGCCTCTGACTCGGCCACGGCCCGCTCCAAGTCGCGCACGCGCGCCCGCAAGGTTTCTAGTTCCCCTTCCATAGCCGGGCTGCTCGAGAGGTTATGGGCCCTACTGTAGCAGATGCTGTGGGGGAAGATCCAGTGTAACCACCACATATAGCGTAAAAACTTTTGGGTTCTCGAGAACTGGCGCTAGAGATGTCCAGCTTGCCGCCTATACTGGGAGAGGGATTTTCAGGGGAAAGTCCAGTGGGATCCAAACTTTGGCAACTGACGTTGGCCCTGCTGGGAGTAGCCGTAGGGGGTTGCAGCAGCGCAGCTCTGGCTCCTAGCACCCCCCTGCCACCCCTAATCCTTAGCAGCGACATTCCTTCTGTAATCAGTCGAAGCGGATTTTTGGAGGTGGGGGTTGCGGTGTCGGTGCCGGGGCGGCTCCCGGCAGAGCTGGCGTTTCAGCTCTCGTGGTCCGGGATCGAGGTGCAAACCCTCTCGGCAGCCCAGGTAAACTGTGTTGCTGGCGAGGTATCCTGCACCACTCGCTTCCGGCTCCGCCCGCCTTCGAATCTAGCGCCCGGCTCGTACCTCCTCAGTTTGCGGGTCTTCGACCGGCTGGGACAAAGTACTGCTGTGAGCAAGCCGGTGCTGCTGCGCGATTCCTAGGAGGGTCGGGACTGGCCTTTACTGCACTGCCTGGGCAAGGGCCTGGATCCCCGCCTGCAGGCGTTCGGCAATCTCATCTTCCAGCCGCAGGGTGCCGTCGGCCTCAAACTGAATCTGCGAGCTGAGGATGTAGATCCCTTTCAAAATGTGGGTTGCGCCCATCACAGCCAGCACTGGCTTCATGGCAAAGTCGATGGCCAGTAGGTGGGCCAGCGTTCCGCCAGTGGCGATGGGGAGGATCACTTTGCCGACAAAGGCATCCTGATCCAGTAAGTCCAGTAGCGCCTTGAACACGCCGGGATAGGAAGCCTTGTACACAGGAGCCGAGAGGACGATCCCAGCGGCTTGGGCCACCTTCTCTTGGATCTGCTTTAGGTGAGGGCTCTCAAAGTTAACCCGCACCAGGTCCTCCGGCGGCAAATCCCGCACCGAAGCAAACTCGCTGCTTAGCCCCAACTGGGATAGGATCCCGGCAACGTAGTGCAAAATTGCTTCCGACCGCGGCGGTGGGCCAGCAGACTCTCGAGGACCAGGGCTACCGGAGAGCAGAAGGATAGAGGGCATCGGCCAAAGGCAGAACGCTGCTTCTGTTGTACCAGGGATCCCGTCCAGAAAGTGCTAGTATAGTGTCTAGTGTTAACTGCGGGCGTAGTTCAGCGGTAGAACGCCAGCTTCCCAAGCTGGATGTCGTGAGTTCGAGTCTCATCGCCCGCTTCTTGAGAGCAACAAGCAGACTCCTTTGCTTCTCCCCTGGGTCTGAGGCGGTGTTTGCTCAGGTAAAGACTCTGTCCTGCTGGCGCAAGCAGGATGAAAAGTCCGCCTTCTAGGGCGGATAAGTTTGCCCTGAGGCGCAGCCCTCTTTGCGGCAAGGGAGGAGAGCCTTTTCGGTGGGACAAGCTAAGGTGCTAGCATCCCACTGCTATGGGGAGAACGTTGAGGATGCTGGCCAAGCTCTTCCCTGGGGTAGCAGCTCTGTTCTGCCTAGGTCTAGCTCCAACCGCCCTGGCCCAGACCTTCTCTGCCCAGCAGACGGTGCTCCTCGACAGCAAACAGAACAGCGCCACCCCTTTCCAAAGCAATGTCCTGCAAAACCTCGTCTTCGTCGTGCCCAATCCCCCAATGCGGCCCTTCGCTAGCAGGTGGGGTTGGCACAGCAGCCCCTTACCGCCCCCTGCTCCCATCACAATTCTAATTCTCAACTCCCAAGCCAACCTGTCCGCCGAGCAGGTCGAGTCCCAGAGCTGTGGCCAGCGCTGCCAGGGATCCCTGCGCCTGCCCTGAGGAAAAAGCTGACCAAGTCCGCAGTCCGGCCCGCGGCAAGGCTCGGATCCACTAGGGAGGGAGTTGATATAATTCAGGCCAATTGTTCACGGCTGGGCGGAATCTTTTTCTCTTTAGGGGTGTGAGGGATGAGGAACCGTTCCAGGCAACTCGGGCTCCAGCTTACTGCCGCGCTCACTTGGGGGATGAGCCTGCTGGCGGGAACTGCAGCTTGGGCGCAACCCCAGCCGGGCACCCTGGATCTGCACACCGGTGGCACCACGCCCACCCCACCCTCCCCCACCCCTACCCCCGCTGCCAGCGAGCCAGAAGTTTTGGTGGCAGAGGTGGTGGTTGAAGGAACTGATGACCCAGAGCTGATCGATCAGGTTTACAAAGTCATTCGCACCCGCGCCGGCGAGGTCTCCACTCGATCCCAGTTGCGGGAAGACATCAACGCCGTGTTTGCCACCGGTTTCTTTGCCGATGTGCGGGCTGTGCCCTCCGATACCCCCCTGGGAGTGCGGGTTACCTTTGAGGTCAAGCCCAACCCCGTCCTCAAAGCCGTGCGCACAGAAGGGACAAAAGTGTTGGATCTGGAGGTGCTCCGGAAGGCTTTTGCTGAGCAAGAAGGACGGGTGCTCAACTTTGGCAAACTGCAGGCGGCAGTGGAGGAGATCGAGCAATGGTACGCCGACAAAGGCTACGTGCTAGCCAAAGTTATTGATGTACGCACTTCCGAAGACGGCACCCTCACCCTGGAAATTGCTGAAGGGGAGATCGAGGACATTCGCGTGCAGGGCAACACCAAAACCCGCGACTTCATCATCACCCGTGAGCTCAAGACCAAGCCGGGGGATGTGTTTAACCGCAACCAGATCCAGGAAGATCTGCAGGCGGTTTTCAACCTCAACCTCTTTCAGGACGTGAATGTGGGCCTCAACCCTGGGCGGGATCCCAACAAAGTCGTGGTGGTGGTGAATGTGGAAGAGCGGCGCACCGGCACTTTGAGCGGGACCCTTGGCGTCAGCTCGGCCACAGGGGTCTTTGCCGGTCTCAGCGTCTCGGAAGAAAACTTGGGCGGCAACAACCAAAAGGCCAGCTTCAATGTGCAGGTGGGCACCAACGAAACTCTGTTCGACCTCAACTTCACCGACCCGCGCATTGCCACCCTGGAGATCCCCACCTCCTACAGTGTCAACATCTCCAACCAGCAGAGCTCCAGCTTTGTTTTCAACGAGGGATTGACTCTGCCCAACGGGGATCCTGTGCGCATCAACCGGCTGGGCGGCAGCATCACCTTCTCGCGCCCCCTTGGAGGGAATTGGCGGGCCAGCTTGGGTGCCCGCGTCCAATTTGTGGAAGCCCGAAACAGCAAAGGCGAGCAGGAGCGCTTTGATGTGCTGGGCAACCCGATTACCTTCAGCGCAAGCGGCCAAGACAGCTATACCAGCCTGCGGTTGGGCCTCATCCACGACACTCGCGACAACCTCAACACCCCCAGCCAGGGATCCGTCTTTCGCCTCTTCACCGAGCAGTCGGTACGTCTGTTCCAGAACGGCCTGAACGCCAACCGCCTCGAGGCCAGCTACAGTCAGTTCATTCCCGTCAAGCTCTTTGAAACGCGCAGCGAGCGGCCGCAAGTGCTGGCTTTTGACGTGCGGGCGGGCACTACCCTTGGCGACTTGGCTCCCTACGACGCTTTCCCAATTGGCGGAGGCAACTCGGTGCGGGGATTTTTCGAGGGCGGCATCGGCTCCGGCCGCAGCTTTGCCACCGCAACAGCGGAGTTGCGCTTTCCCCTTTTCGACCCAGTAGGGGTAGTGGTTTTTGCCGACTACGGCACCGATCTGGGCAGCGGCGCGGCGGTCATCGGCAATCCGGCGGCGGTGCGCAACAAGCCCGGCAGTGGCCTAGGGCTGGGGGCTGGTATCCGCATCCAATCTCCCCTGGGGCCGCTGCGGATCGACTACGCCGTTGGGCAAGGAGAGGCCGGCCGGGCTCAACTGCACTTTGGCATCGGGGAGAAGTTCTAGCTAAAGGCTTGCTATGGTGGGAGCAGCACTTGTGGGGAAAAATCCATGCGCGGCTCCTTAGTTCTCTTGCTCTGCCTCAGCCTAGCCCTAGGTGGGTGTAGCCAGTTGGCACGGCTAGGCCTTGGCATCACCCCCATTGCCAAGATTGAGCAGGATCCCTCCCGCTACGCCAATGTCTACGTCCGTGGCCGGGTGGTCAACCAGATAGGGGTGTTCGGCCAGGGTGTGTACGAGATCCAAGACCACAGCGGCTCCCTCTGGGTCCTCACGGACAAGGGGCTGCCAGCTATGAACAGCACGGTAACCGTGCGCGGCAAGGTCCAGGAAGGGATCCTGTTGGCAGGGCGCCGCTTTGGCGTGTCGCTGGTAGAAGTCGAGCGCTTCTAGCCGGCCCCGAGAGCTACCATGGAGACTCGGCCCGCCAAGGCTTTGGCAATCTGCTGGAGCGCCTGGGCCGAGGCAGACTTGGGCTGGCCAACAACAATAGGCTTGCCCGCATCTCCACCCTGGCGCAGAGCAATCTCCAACGGGATTCGTCCTAGCAGCGGAACCCCCAGCTCGCGGGCGGTGGTCTCTCCCCCTGCCGAGCCAAAGATATCGTACTGGCGATCCGGTAGGTCGGGGGGAATGAAGTAGCTCATGTTCTCCACAATGCCGAGGATGGGCACCCCCAGCTGCCGGAACATGTTCAAGCCCTTGCGGCTGTCGAGGAGGGCCACCGACTGGGGGGTGGTGACGATGACAGCGCCCGCTAGCGGCACCGCTTGGGCCAAGGTCAACTGGGCATCGCCAGTGCCGGGGGGCATGTCCACGAGGAGATAGTCCAACTCGCCCCACTGCACCTGGTAGAGAAACTGCCGGATGACGCCGTTGAGCATTGGCCCCCGCCAGATTACTGGCTGATCCCGTCCCACCAGGAGGCCCATCGACACCATCTTGACGCCGTAGTTTTCCAGGGGAAGGATCTCTTCGCTGCCGTCTTCCCGTTTGCGCACCACCAGAGACCGATCCTGCAGCCCCAGCATCAGCGGCACATTGGGGCCGTAGATATCCGCATCCAGCAGCCCCACCTGCGCTCCGCTCTGGGCAAGGGCGACAGCTACATTGACCGCTACCGAGGTTTTGCCCACCCCTCCCTTGCCGCTGGAGATGGCGATGATGTTGCGCACGCCTGGGATGGGCTGCCGATTGGGCAGAGAGGGCGAGCGGGGGGTTTCTGCCGTAACGGTGACCTCGATGGTTTCAACGGGAGCCAGGCGGCGGATAGCAGCCTTGCACTCCTCGACGAGGAACTCCCGCAAGGGGCAGGCTGGTGTTGTCAGCACCAGGGTAAAGGCCACCCGCTCCGGCTCGACGCGGATATCCCGGATCATGTTCAGTTCCACCAGGCTGCGGCGTAGCTCCGGATCTTGAACCGGGCGCAAGGCTTCAAGGATAGCAGCAGCATCAAGGGTGGAGGTCGTCATGGGAGCTGAGGAGGTTGCTTCATATTCTTCACTCTAATCGGTTTTTCCAGCTCTTCTCGGCTAGCCCTCGGCCAACTGGCTGACCCAGGTCAGTTCTAGCTGTAGTCTGTTCTCGTGCCGGTATCTCAAGTTGTGAGGCTAGAAGGTATGGAAATCCGCCCTGCCAGGCCTGAAGATGCGCCCGCTTTGTTTAACCTCATCTGCGCCCTAGCCGAGTACGAGAAGCTGAGCCACTTGGTAACGGGATCCGCTGATCTATTGCGGCACCATTTGTTTGGCCCCGAAGCCTTTGCCTCGGCGTTGTTGGCAGAAGTGGAGGGGCAAGCGGTGGGGTTTGCTCTTTACTTTCGTCATTTTTCCACCTTCCTCACCCGGCCCGGACTCTACCTGGAAGATCTGTTTGTGCTGCCCGAATTCCGCGGCAGGGGCATCGGCAAGGCGCTCTTGGCACGGGTGGCTCAGGAGGCGGTGGCCAAAGGATACGGGCGGCTGGAGTGGATGGTTTTGGACTGGAACCAGCCGGCAATGGAGTTCTATCGGCGCTTGGGTGCCAAACAGCACCCTGAGTGGATTCTCCACCGTCTCAGCGGCTCTGACCTGGAAGCGCTCGCCCAGGCAGCTGCGCCCCCTCTCCCTTCTGCTGGGGGATCAATTTACCGGATCCCTGAGTCCAAGGGAGGCCAAGACTTCTATACTTGCGGCTGAGCTGTTTGCGTCAGCGGGCTGAAGCCCTTGGTTAAACAGAACATGAGTTCACCCCAAACCCTCACCCCCCAAGGGGCCGAAATCCTCTGTGTTGGCACCGAGTTGCTTTTGGGAGAGATCGCCAACACCAACGCCCAATATCTGGCAGCCGAGCTGGCCAAGCTCGGGATCCCGCACTACTACCAAACGGTGGTGGGGGATAACGAAACCCGCATCCACCAGGCCCTGGAGGTGGCCTGCCAGCGCTCCAGCCTGCTGTTAATCACAGGAGGCCTGGGGCCAACCCCGGATGATCTGACCCATGCGGCGCTGGCTTCCTTTTTTGGAGTGGAGATGGTGGAGCACCCCCAGCTCTGGGAGGAGATTCTGCGAAAATACGGCCAGCGCGGCCTTGTGCCCTCGCCTAGCAACCGCAAGCAGGCCTTTCTGCCCCGGGGAGCCGCCATCCTGCCCAACCCCCTCGGCAGCGCCTGTGGCCTCATTTGGCAGCCCCGCCCCAACCTGCATGTTCTCACCTTTCCCGGCGTGCCGCAGGAGATGCAGCGCATGTGGCAGGAGACGGCTGTACCCTATTTGCGCTCCCTCGGCTGGGGCAAGGAGGTCTTCTACAGCCGCGTGCTGCGCTACTGGGGCATCCCCGAATCGACCTTGGCCGAGCGGGTGGCCCCCTGGCTGGCCGGGGAAAATCCCACGGTCGCTCCCTACGCCAGCCAAGGGGAGGTGCGCCTGCGAGTTACTGGACGCGCTCCCACGCGCGAGGCGGCGGAGGCCCTGATTGCTCCAGTGGTGGAGCAGATTTTGCAGATTTCTGGAGAAGACTACTTTGGCAGCGATGAGGCCACCTTGGCCAGCGTGGTGGGGGAGCTGCTCCTGCAGCGGCGGCAGACCCTGGCGGTAGCCGAATCCTGCACCGGCGGGCTACTGGGGCAGTTGGTAACCGGGATCCCAGGCAGCTCGCGCTATTTCCTGGGCGGCATCGTTGCCTACGACAACCGCTTCAAGGAGCAGCTTTTGCGGGTAGATCCCAAGACGCTGCAGCAGCATGGAGCAGTTAGTGAGCCGGTAGCTGCCCAGATGGCCCTGGGGGCCAAGCAGGTTTTTGGCTCCGACTGGGCCCTGAGCATTACTGGCATTGCCGGCCCGGAGGGGGGCACTGCTGCCAAGCCGGTTGGCTTGGTCTATCTGGGCTTAGCTTACCCGGAGGGGAAAGTGGAAGTGTTGGAGTACCGCTTGGGTAGCCTGCGCGGCCGAGAGGGCGTGCGCTGGTGGAGCGCCCAAGCGGCGCTGGACTGTCTGCGGCGGCGCTTGCTCCGCTACCCCCTTTCGGGGGGATCCCCAGAGCCTAAGCTAGAGGAGCAGGCAGATCTCGGAGCAGGCCGATGAACCCCGCGGAGGCGGGCAAGGAGGCCCTACGGCAGGGCCGCTTTCAAGAAGCTATCCAACTTCTTGAGGACTATTTGGCCCAGGTTCATCACGGGGGCCAGGGAGGGGGGATCCCAGCAAGTAGGCAAGTCCTGGAAGCCCAGATGAATTTGGTGCGGGCCTACCATCAGCTAGGCCAAGCAGAGAAGGCGCGGGCGCTTTGTCTAAAACTGCTGCAGCATCCGGATCCTCAGGCGCGAGACTGGGCCCAAAAAATCCTGTCCCGTCTGCCCCAAACGGCGGAAAAACCCGCTGCTTCCCCCTCCTCCAGCCGCCAACGGGCCAGTCAAGTAGGCTTAAGGCTCCCCTTGCCGGCGGAGGCCGGTTCTCTAGGATGGGCCAAGTGGGGATCCCTGGCTGTGGGCCTCCTCTTCCTCTGGTGGCTGAGTTTTGGGCTGGTGGGCAGCCACCTGGATTTTGGGCGGCTGAGTTTTCCGCGGCAGCTTTGGTTTTTGCAGGGGTTGCTGCCCTGGCTGCGCAACGGCTTACGCTGGCTGGTGGCTGGCAGCCTGGCGGTTAACTTTGGCGTAGGCCTGCTCTTTTTTGCCCCCTGGCTCCTGGATCACCTGCACCAGCGGCTGCACAGGTTGCGCTGGGCCAGCCTGGGAGAACTCGAGCGCCACAGCCCCGAGGCAGCTCGCCTGCTGCAGCGCCTCTGCGCCCAGAAGCACCTCAAACTGCCGCGCCTGGGGGTGATTCCAGAAGGGGGACCACTGGCCTTTGTCTACGGCACTTTTCCCGATGGCGGCCGCATCGTGGTCACCCAGGCCCTCTTGCAGCGGCTTGCTCCCGATGAGATTGCCGCCGTCTACGCCCAGGCCCTGGGGCGGATCGTTAACGGCGACATCCTGCTCATGACCCTGCTGGGATCCCCCCTGCAGTTGGTTTACCTAACCCTGGAGCAAGTGAGCCACCTGGGGAGCCAACGGCGGGATCTCATTGGACACGCGGCTCCCCTGCTCTACCTGATCTACACGGTGCTTTCCTACCCCCTGTTTTTCCTCTCCCGCCTGGGCACCTACCACGCCGATCACTTCGCGGTCGAGGCCACGGGCAACCCCAACGGGCTAATGGCCGCTCTGCTCAAGTCGGCTGCTGGCCTGCAGGAGGCTCACAAAAACGACCGCCGCCCCTCCTCGCTGTTGCACTGCACCCGCCTCTTTAGCCTCCTGGACTTCAAAACTACCGCTGCCGCCAGTGCCGCTGTCCGCTTGCAGGATCCCGCCCAAGCCAGCCAGGTCTTCCGCTGGGAGCAGCTCAACCCCTGGGCCCGTTGGATGCAGCTCAATTCCAGCCATCCCCTGCTGGGACAGCGCTTTCAGGTTTTGGGGGAATACGCGCAGCGGCTGCGCCTTTTGCCGGAGCTAAGCCTAGTCAAGCCAAAGGAGGGAGGGGCTCTTCAAAAGGCTCGCTTCTGGGAGGATCTGGCTATCTACGCTGCCGAAGTGGTCGGCATGGTTATGGGCTGGCTGGTGGGGCTAATCCTCTACCTAGGGCTGCAAGATCGCCTTGATCCCAAGATCATTGCCGCGGCTGCGGTGGTGGGCTATGGGATGGGCCTGTGGGCCAAGGCAGGGCTCATGTACCGAGGACCTCTGTTGCCCCAGCCCACTGCGGTGCTCGGCTTGCTGGCTGATCCGGACGCGGATCCCTGCCGCAGTCAGCCGGTGGAGCTGGAAGGCGAGCTGCTGGGATTGGGACCAACTGGCTACCAACTGGGAGCAGAGCTCAAGCTCCAGGATGCCACCGGCCTGATCCCCCTGCGCTTCACCTCTCCGCTGGGACCGCTGGGCAATGTCTTTTCCGGCCTAAAGCCCCTCCGCGCCCTCATGGGCCGGCAGGTCAAGGTGGTGGGCTGGTTCCGCCGCGGCAACACCGCCTGGGTGGATCTGGCCTATGTCCAGACAGGAGCAACTCGCCTCCACAGCCGTCCCCGCCTGTGGCTGCTGCTCCTTGGCCTGGGGTTTGTCCTCCTCGGCCTCTGGGGGGCCTTCTATTTCCCCAACCTGCGCTTTTACCTCCGCTAGCGGCGAGAGGGCACTAACTGGGCCTTGCGCAGTCGCACCGACTGAGGGGTGACCTCCACCAGCTCGTCCTCGCCAATGTATTCTAGGGCTCGCTCCAGAGTCATCTCCACCGGCGCCTGTAGCTGCACTAGCTCTTCTCCCGTTGAGGCGCGATGGTTGGTTAGGTGTTTGGTCTTGCAGACGTTTAGCTCCAGATCCTGGGGTCGGTTGTGCTCACCCACAATCATGCCCTTGTAAACGCGGGTGCCCGGCTTAATGAAGAACACGCCGCGGTCCTCCGCATTCTTCAGGGCATAGGTGGTGGCCACTCCCTCTTCAAAGGCAATGAGCACGCCGTTGCGGCGAGTCTCCAGCCCTGAGGTGAGAGGACGGTACTCCAAAAAGCTATGGCTCATGATCCCTTCGCCGCGGGTGATGCGGACAAACTCGCTGCGAAAGCCAATGAGCCCCCGCGCCGGGATGACGAACTCCAACTGGGCCCGACCGTCCGCGCCCACTCTCATGTTCTGCATCTCTCCCCGCCGCTCTCCCAGCCGTTCGATGCAGGCGCCCACTGCCGCTTCCGGCACATCCAACACCAAAAGCTCATAGGGCTCGTAGGGCTGGCCGTTGACTTCGCGGAAGATCACCTTCGGCTGGCCAACCTGGAACTCGTAGCCCTCCCGCCGCATGGTTTCCAGCAAAATGCCCAGGTGCAGTTCGCCTCGCCCCGACACCAAAAAGCAATCTGGGGACTCGGTCTCCTCCACCCGTAGCGCCACGTTGGTTTCCAGCTCCCGCATCAGGCGCTCCCGCAATTGCCGCGAAGTAACAAAGGTGCCCTCCTGGCCGGCAAAGGGAGAGTCGTTGACGCAGATCCTCACCTGCAGCGTCGGCTCGTCCACCTTGATCAGCGGCAGGGCCTGGGGGTTTTCGGGAGAGGTGAGGGTGTGGCCAATGTGGGCCTCGGCAAACCCCGCCACCGCCACAATATTGCCGGCAGTGGCTTCTGTTAGCTCAATGCGCTCCAGGCCTTGGAAGCCAAACAGCTTGGTTACCTTGCCCTTAGCAATCGACCCGTCTTCTTTGACCACCGCCAACTGATCCCCAACCCGAATGGTGCCGTTGTGGATCTTGCCAATCACAATCCGGCCCAGGTATTCCGAGTGCTCCAGCGTCGTGACTTGCAGTTGCAGGGGCTTGGCGGGATCCCCCACTGGCGGCGGCACGTATTTGAGGATGGCCTCAAAGAGAGGCCTCATGTCGAGAGGGCCGCTGTAGTTGCCTGCAAGGAAAGCTTTGAGGTCAGCTTCTTCCAGGGCAAAACCCCGTAGTCCCGAGGCAAATAGGTAGGGGAAGTCGCACTGGTCTTCGTCAGCGCCTAGCTCCAGAAACAGATCCAACACTTTGTCGATGACCTTGTAGGGCTCGGCCTGAGGCCGATCAATTTTGTTGACCACCACGATTGGGCGCAAGCCCTTCTCCAAGGCCTTACGCAACACAAAGCGGGTCTGAGGCATCGGGCCCTCGTTGGCATCCACAATCAGCAGACAGCCTTCCACCATGCCCAGCACCCGCTCCACCTCCCCGCCAAAGTCGGCGTGGCCGGGAGTATCGACGATGTTGATCAGGGTTTCGCCATAGCGAACGGCGGTGTTCTTTGCCAGGATGGTGATGCCCCGCTCCCGCTCTAGGGCGTTGCAATCCAGCACGCAGGCGGGAATGTCTCCTTCCGCCCGCAGGGCTCCTGCCTGGCGCAACAGGGCATCCACGAGGGTGGTTTTGCCGTGGTCAACGTGGGCAATGATGGCAATGTTGCGGATAGGGATCGGCATAGCCCTCAATCCGTAGAAAAACTTACCCCCAGCCTTTCCTGGGGGTGCCTCTACAACTCTAGCGCAAAGAAGTGTTACATCGCAGAGAGAGTTGCCCTGCCAGCGCTACCGGGCAACCCTTGCCTCACATATCAGCCCCGCGCAGGTAAAGCACCAAAATGACCGCCGGCCCTGCCAAGACAATCAAGGCAAGCAGCGCCAACTGCACGAACACTTCGTATTGCCCGAACATAGCCCCAAATCCCGTAGCCTACTTGTGTATCCTAAGGTCCGCTGTTGCCTGAAGATGAGGGGACTGTTGCAATTCTTTAAAACCTAGCGCTCCTGCTGGGCCTGAAAGGGCATGGGATCGAGGTTAAAGAGTTCCTGCAGAATTTGCATCGCCTTCCGTCGGGCCTCGATGTCCCGTTTGGCCCGCAGTTGCACCATAGGGTCATGCAGGATCTTGTTGACGATGCCACGGGTGAGGGCGTCGATGACCTCCAGGTGCTTCTCGGCAAAGTCCTTGCCCAGCCGGGAGAGAGCTTTCTCCATCTCCTGCTCGCGGATAGACTCCACCTTGTGGCGCAGGCTGGAAATGGTGGGCACTGTTTCCAGAGAACGCCACCACTCCATGAACTGCTCCACCTCTTCTTCGATCAAGGCCTCGGCCGCCAGGGCCAGCTTTTGCCGTTGGGCGCGGTTTTCTTCCACGACGCGGGAGAGGTGATCTACGTTGAACAGCCGCACCCCTCTGAGCTTTTCTACCTCGGGCTCGATGTTGCGGGGCACGGAGATATCCACCAACAGCAGCGGCTGATCCGGCTGCAGCACTTCCACTAGTTGGGCGTAGGTAAGGATGGGCTGGGTGGCGCTGGTGCTGGTGAAGACCAGATTGGACTCCGCCACGCTGTTGAGCAACGACTCCCAAGGCAGGACTTGGATTGGTTGCTCAAATTGCTGGGCTAGCGCTTCTGCCCGCTCTAAGGAGCGGTTGACTAGGGTAATATCCACCGCTCCCTTGGCCAGAAGATGCTGCAGCAAGAGGCGGGCCATTCTCCCTGCTCCCACGACGGTAACCTTGCCCTGGGAAAGCGATCCCTGCTCTTGCAGGGCCAGCTCCACGGCTGCCGAGCTAATGGACATGGCGCCGGTGCCGATCCCCGTCTCCGCGCGGACGCGCTTGCCGACAGTGATGGCCGCCTTGAAGAGGCGGTTGAGGATGCGATCCGTGCCGTTGCATGCCTGGCCCAGTTGTTGAGCCTTTTTCACTTGCGCCAAGATCTGCCCTTCTCCCAGCACCAAGCTCTCCAGCCCGGCCGCCACCCGCATCAAGTGGGTTACCGCATCTTGGTAGAGCAGGGTAAACAGGTGGGGACGCAGTTGGGGCAGGGGGATCCCCTTTGCCTCCGCCAAAAACTGCATCGTCTGCCGCACCCCGCTTTCGGTTTCTGGCGTAACGATGTAGACCTCCAGCCGGTTACAGGTGCTGAGGATTGCTGCTTCCTCAATGTGGGGGTAGGCACGGAGCTGCCGGATCCTCTCTCCCACCTCCGCCTCCCCAATGCTGAGGCGCTCCCGGATCTCCACAGGAGCTGTGCGATGGCTAAGACCGACAACCGCGATAAACATGCCTCTCCGTCGTCTATAGACCACTGATTGTTAAATCTCTAAACAAAGGCAAACCTTGCCCGAAACAAGAATAGGCCAGAGCCTAAGCAAAGCGTCTTACCTGTCTTGGCTGCAGCAAGCTTAGGTAACTTTTCTCAGACTACCTAAACCCTAAGACCAGTATCGGATCGGTTTTGCCAGATTTTGCTGAAGAGTTATTACGTTTTTTCGGGGTCGGCCTTGATAGATTTTTTAACGTTCTCCCAAGCAGAAGGGCGACCTTCCCCAGGGAAAGCCGCCCTCGTCACTGGGAAGAGCTAGGAGGGGATCCGTCAGCGCAGTTGCAGGGCGGGGGGCTGCTGGCCCTCCTTCAGGTGGATGGTGTCCACAAAGCGCACGGTGCGGGATTGGCTAGAAATCACCAGCGTTTCCGTACGCGCTCCACCCCCGAAGAAGCGCACTCCCCGTACCAGATCCCCATCGGTGATACCGGTGGCCGCAAAGAGCAGCTCTTTGCCGCTGGCTAGCTCCTCACACTCCCATACCTTATCGGGATCCTCAATGCCCTTTTCTTTTAGTTCTCGCCGAGTCTCTTCTACCGGTGGCAGGTAGGTGCCCGCCTGCACCACTTCGGGATCGTAGATGAGCCGCCCTTGGAAGTGAGCGCCCAGACAGCGCAGCGCCGCTGCCGAGATCACTCCCTCGGGAGCCGCTCCAATCCCCATCAGGGCATGGATACCTGTGCCGCTGAACGCCACTGCCAGAGCTGCCGAGAGGTCGCCGTCGGTAATTAGCTTCACCCGCGCCCCTGCCTCGCGGATTTGGCGGATGAGATCGGTGTGGCGCTTGCGATCCATGACCACTACCGTTAGGTCCGCCACTTCCCGACCCAGGCTTTCGGCGATGATCTTGAGGTTCTTTTCTGGCGGATAGTCCAGGTGGACTTTGCCCTTGGCCTGGGGCGGGGCCGCTAGTTTTTGCATGTAGATGTCCGGGGCGTTGAGAAGGCCGCCTTTCTCGGAGATGGCCAGCACCGCCATGGATCCGTTCTGGCCTTTGGCTACCAGGTTGGTGCCCTCGCAGGGATCCACAGCAATATCGATCTCCACCAGCTCTTCCACGCGACAGAACTGCTCGGCGTCGGGACGGGTGCAGATCCCCACTTCCTCCCCGATGTAGAGCATGGGGGCCTCGTCGCGGGTTCCCTCCCCAATGACGATTCGACCGCGCATGGGGATCTGGTTGAGTTTCTCCCGCATGGCTTCTACGGCTGCTTGGTCAGCGGCCTTGTTGTCCCCCTTGCCCATCCAGCGGGCGGCAGCAATGGCAGCCTGTTCCACCACTTCGATGATCTCGAGCCCCAACTTGTTGTCCACGGTATGCCCCCCTCTCGGAACGATGAAGGCCAACTTCAGTAAGGATCTCTTCAAACTCTCTCCCAGTTTACCAGGGCAGGCTTCTTCTCGAGATCTTTATCCCCACCTTGAATAACCTGAGAGAACAAATCGCCAAAAGTCAAGCGCAAAGGGCGATCCCCGTCCCAGCCGCTGGCTATTGTCGGCTGGGGATCAAGGATGATAGCCTGTCCTAAAGGGCAATAAGTTTTTCTTAAGGAAATTAAAAAACAGCAATGAAAAGATACGTTTATGTCAACCGCTCTGGCCGGGTTCAGGTAGTCCGGACGATCCCTGGCCACTGGGAGCGCACCCTCTTCCCGGGCCAGTATGCCACTTTCGAGGCAGAACCCGACGACTACCTAGAAGTCTATAGCTGCTGCTGCGCCACTACCATCTTGGAAGAGCGCCGCCCCTGCCGCTGGTTGCTGGATTCTTCCCTTCCTGAAGTAGAAGCCCATCCTTGGCTGCCCCCCCCTTTGGATACCTTGGCAGATGCTGTAAATGGGTGAGGGACAAGAGGTTGTCGGGTCGGTTTAGCTTGCCTAACCCGCAAGACAAACTCATTATGAGTATGGTATGTTGATTTTAGTTTACATTTGCACCTTACCGGAAGGAGGGTCGACCTCATGTCTCAGCAAGGATGTCTGCGGGTGGGGCAGCTAGCTCCCGATTTTTCGGCCACGGCCGTTTACGACATGGAATTCAAGACGGTGAGGCTCTCTGACTACAGGGGCAAGAAGTATGTGGTGCTGCTCTTTTACCCCCTGGACTTTACCTTTGTCTGCCCGACCGAGATCACGGCTTTCAGCGATCGCTACGACGAGTTTGCCAAGTTGGACACGGAGATCCTCGGCATCTCGGTGGATAGCGAGTACTCTCACCTGGCCTGGATGCAAACCGACCGCAAAGCTGGCGGGGTGGGCGAGCTGAGGTATCCGCTGGTCTCCGACCTGAAGAAAGAGATCAGCGCCGCCTACAATGTCCTGGATCCGGCAACAGGGGTGGCGCTGCGCGGCCTGTTTATCATCGACAAGGAAGGGATCCTTCAGCACGCCACCATCAACAACCTGGCCTTTGGCCGCAGCGTGGATGAGACCCTGCGCACCCTGCAGGCTATCCAGTATGTCCAATCCCACCCCGATGAAGTTTGCCCAGCCAACTGGCAGCCCGGCCAGAGAACCCTAAAGCCCGACCCGGTCAAATCCAAGGAGTTCTTCGCGGCAATTGCCAAGTAGACCAGGAATGCCAGACCTTGCGGCTCCGGCTCCAAGTGAGCTGGAGCTTTTTTAAAGAGGTGCAGACAGACAAAAGGGATCCCCTGAGGCTGGCAGGGGATCGGACAAGACCAAGGCTGCCAACCAAATTAGTCCCAGGGCTTGCCGTTGGTGAACTTGTAGGTAACGGGCTCGCGGTTTTTGCCGATGCTGCGATCTACCTTGCCGACGGGCTGGCGACCCTCGTTAACTTTTTCAGGGAAGACGCCATCTTTGGGATGCACCAGCTCCGGCTGTCCCCCTGCCGGAATGCGGAAGATCTGGTAGTCGTTGATCTTGTATTCAGATCTCAGCTGGGCCCCAAGAGCCAGGCACTGCTCCTTGCGGGCGAAGGTGAGGTAGTTCTTACCCTCCACCATCTCAGCAGCCCCGCCCGTGGGCATCTCAAACACCTGCCCTGGCTTGCCAGTCCAGGTGATGACGTATTTCTCTTCGGTCTCGGCTGCGCTCAACAGCCCTCCGGTAGATCCCCCGAAGAGGGGGAGCTTAGCGCCCTGCCGGGGATCGCCTTCCATCACAGCCATAGCCTCCCTTCTCGTTGTAGTTAGCGTTGTTTGGGCCGCGCTTGGGATAGCGCGCAGCACTTTGAATCTACCACTGACTTGATCTTTGACCTCAGAGCCGGCCAGGAACTGTAATTTTTCGTAGCAGAGCTAGCTTCGCTGAAGATAATTAGCTCTCCTAGGCCAGCTCCAGAAAAGCTCCCATGCGGCGAAACTTTTGGTAACGCTCTTCCCGCAACTCCCGCCCGCTCAGCCTGGAAAGTTCCTTGAGGTGTCTTAGGAGAGCCTCTTTGAGAGTTTGGGCAGCTTCCAAAGGGGCGCGGTGGGCACCCCCCACTGGCTCTGGCAGGATCTCGTCAATGACCTCCAGTTGCAGCAGATCTTGGGCAGTAATGCGCAGGGCTGCTGCCGCCTGGGGTGCTTTTTTGGCATCTTTCCAAAGGATGGCTGCACAGCCCTCTGGTGAGATTACCGAATAGACGGCGTGTTCAAACATTAGAATGCGATTGCCCACCCCAATGGCCAAGGCCCCCCCGGATCCCCCTTCGCCAATCACCGTACAGATAATGGGGATCTCCAGCTGAAACAGCGTCCGCAAGTTGGTGGCAATGGCCTCCCCCTGGCCCTCAGCCTCGGCCTTAACTCCTGGGTAGGCCCCTGGCGTGTCGATAAAGGTCAAAAGGGGCAGACCAAAGCGGTGGGCATGCTCCATGAGCCGCAGGGCTTTGCGGTAGCCAGCAGGGTTGGGCATGCCGAAGTTGCGGTGGATGTTGTCTTTGGTGTCGCGGCCCTTTTGGTGGCCGAGGATCATCACCGGCTGATCCTCCAGCTTGGCTAGGCCGCCGACAATGGCCGGATCGTCCTGGCCGTGGCGATCCCCGTGCAGCTCAAACCAATCGTCGCAGATGGTCTGCACATAGTCCAAGGTGGTAGGGCGACGGGGATGGCGGGCCACCTGCAGCCGCTCGACAGGTGTGAGCTGCCTGAAAATCTCGCGGCGCAGCTCTTCGGCTTTGGCCTCCAGTTGGCGAATCTGCTCAGAAGCATCAATGTCGTTTTCTTCAGCCAAGGCCCGAATCTCCTGGATGCGCTGCTCAAGAGCGGCAACAGGCTGCTCAAACTCCAGCAGCAAGCGGTCGCTAGACTTGCTCATACCGTGTTGGCTAAACCTCGGGAGTCTGCTCAGAGATGGGGAGGTCAGGCTTTGATCTTCTCACATGCAGATCGGGTAGGCCAGAGGGAGTTGCCCTGGGGGATCCTTCTCTAGGGTTATTTTGAATGGGAAAGGATCCCTTGGGTTGGCGGGTTCTCTTCCCATGAAGGCTGTTGTCAGAGATGGGGGATCAACAGGCTGCCTTGGAGAGCAGTCTTTGCCAGCTCGGATGCCTCTCCTGCTAGCGCCGGCGGGGGACTGGGAGTGTGCCAAGGCAGCGGTGGAAAACGGAGCCGACGCCATCTACTTCGGACTGGAACGGTTCAATGCTCGCCTGCGCGCCCGCAACTTTACGGAGGCGGACCTACCAGAACTAATGGCCTGGCTGCACCAGCGCGGCGTGAGGGGCTACGTCACTTTAAATACCTTGGTCTTTCCTGAAGAGCTGGAGGAGGCGGAACGGTACATCCGCGCGATGACGGCAGCAGGGGTAGACGCGGTCATCGTGCAGGATGTCGGCATTGCGCGCCTGGTTCGACATCTTTCTCCCGACCTGCCCATCCACGCCTCAACGCAGATGACTATTACCAGCGGCGTGGGAGCGGAGTTTGCTGCCGAGCTGGGCTGTGAGGTGGTGGTGCTGGCGCGGGAGTGTTCCCTCCAGGAAATAGCCAAGATCCGCGCCCATCTGGAAGAGAGGGGATCCCCCATTGCTCTGGAGGTGTTTGTCCATGGGGCCCTGTGCGTGGCCTACTCCGGGCAATGCCTAACCAGCGAGGCGCTGGGGAGACGCTCGGCCAACCGCGGGGAGTGCGCCCAGGCCTGTCGCCTGCCCTACGAGCTGGTGGTGGACGGGGTTCGCCGCGATCTGGGAGAGAAGCGGTATCTACTTAGCCCCCAAGATTTAGCTGGCTTGGAGGTGTTGCCGGAGCTAGTCAAGCTAGGGATCCACTGCTTGAAAATTGAGGGCCGCCTAAAATCCCCAGAATATGTAGCCAGCGTAACGCGCATCTATCGGCGGGCCTTGGACGCCTTGGGGGCAGGGGAAGCGTGGCAGCCCTCAGCCCAGGAATGGTATGAGCTGGAGATGAGCTTTTCCCGCGGCCTGTACACCGGCTGGCTGCGAGGCATCAACAACCAAAAGCTGGTGCATGCCCGTTTTGGCAAAAAGCGCGGCGTTTACCTAGGGCAGGTGGTGAGGATCGAGGGGGATCAGGTGGGAGTGCGCCTGGAAGCTCCCCTCAAGGCGGGGGATGGCGTGGTGTTTGACCAGGGGGAGCCAGAGCTGCCGGAGCAGGGGGGACGAGTTTACCGCGTGCACCAGAAGCAGGGGTTGGCCTGGCTGAGCTTTGCCCAGGGGGCAATTGACCTCAAACGCCTGCGGGTAGGGGATCGCCTCTGGAAGACCAGCGACCCAGAGCTGGAAAAGCGCCTGCGCCAGAGCTATGCCGGGGATCAGCCGCGCTTCCGCCGCCCCGTCCACCTGGAAGTCCATGGCCAGGCCGGACTGCCCCTGACCCTCATCCTGCGCGATGAAGAGGGCCACGTGGTGCAGGTGGATTCCCCCATGCCTTTGCAGCCTGCTCGCCAGCAGCCCCTCACCGACGAGAAGCTGCGACAGCAACTAGGCCGCCTGGGAGGTACGCCCTTCCGGCTGGGATCCCTGCACAATGCCCTGGAGGGGGAGGTGATGCTGCCGGTCAGCGTCCTCAACCAGATGCGGCGCCAGGCAGTGGAGCAGTTGCAAGCGCTGCGAGCCCGGCCCCGCCGCTGGCAGCTCAATCCTGACGCCCACTGGCAAGACCTGCTGCCTCCCCTAGAGCCAGCCGAGCCGGGATTGCCCCAGCTGGTGGTGTTGGTGCGGGAGCCAGCCCAGTTGTCGGCGGCAATTGCCTGTGGCATCCGCCAGATCTACCTGGAGTTTGAGGATCCCCGCCGCTACCGGGAAGTTATCCGCGCTACCAAAGCTTCTCACCCCGAGGTGGAGCTGTGGGCGGCCCCGCCCCGCATCACTAAGCCGGGGGAAACTTGGATTCTAAAACAGGTGCTGGCGGCAGGAGCCGATGGCTATCTGGTGCGAAACTACGACCACCTACGCTTTTTCGCCAACCAGCGCTGCATCGGCGATTTTTCCCTGAACGTGGCCAATCCCCTCACCGCCCACTATTTCAAAAGCCGCTACCGCCTGGAGCGCCTGACGGCCTCCTATGACCTCAACCATGAGCAACTGGGATCCCTGCTGCAGGCTGGCCCTGCCCATTGGTACGAGGTTACTATCCACCAGCACATGCCCATGTTCCACATGGAGCACTGCGTCTTCTGCGCCTTTTTGTCCAGTGGCACGGATTACACCAACTGTGGCCGCCCCTGCGAAAAGCACGAAGTAAGGCTGAGGGACAGGGCCAATGTGGAGCACATTTTGAAAGCCGATGCTGGCTGCCGCAACACCCTCTACAATGGCAAAGCCCAAACTGGGGCAGAATATGTGTCGCAGCTCCTGGCGCTGGGGTTGCGATATCTGCGCATTGAGTTCTTGCAGGAGTCTGCCGAGCAGGTTCAGCAAACCCTACGCTGCTATCAACAGCTCCTCCAGGGCCAGATGAGTGGCTCTCAACTGTGGCGGGAGCTAAAGCTGTACAGCCAGTTGGGGGTAACAAGGGGCTCTCTGGAAAGTTGAGGTCAATCTATGCCCTTTTGGCCGCCGCAGATCCTCCCCTCTGCCCTCTACCCCCTTCTGCAGCAGGGCCTCAAGACCCTTTTTCCTGAGGCTCTCTGGGACTTACCGCCAGATCCTCAGAAGCGACAGGTGGCCCTTACCTTTGACGATGGCCCTCACCCTGAATACACGCCGACCCTGTTGCAAGTTTTACAGGAGTTTCAGGTACCAGCCACCTTCTTTGTGTTGGGGGAACGGGTGCAGCGCTGGCCCCACCTGGCCCGGAAAATCCGCCAACAGAGCCACGGCATTGGCCTGCACGGCTGGCAGCACCGCTCGTTTACCCAGCTTAGCCGAGGCGAACTGCTACAGAGCTTGCGACGCAGCCAGGATACCCTCGTGGCTGCCTGTGGCGGCACCCCAGAAGAGTATCGGGCTGTGCGCCCCCCCAACGGTCTCTTCTGGCCCCGGACGCTAACCGACTTGCGCTCCTGGGGGTATTTACCGGTGATGTGGAGTGTGGTGCCGGAGGATTGGCTCTGCCCGCCGGTGGCCGTGGTGGTGGAGCGGGTGCTCAACCAAGTGCGGCCCGGCTCCCTGATTGTGCTCCACGACGGCATCCAGGGGGGATCTCAGGTAGCCGAGGTAGTCCGCCGTTTGATCCCGGCCTTGGGGGAGCAAGGGTTTGACTTTGTCCGCCTGCCCCTTTCTGGCAAGCTTCCCAGTTGCAGAGGAAATTGAATACAGTGAAAGGCAGCGATAGGGAGGGCAAGCCATGGGCGTGCGCAAGATCATCTACGGCATTTTCGGGCAGCGAGCCGGCAGCCTCATCGTGGGCACGTGGAATTGGCTTTGGGGGCTGCCGGTGGAAAAAGGCGGGGCAGAGGCAGTGGCGGTGGCTGAAGAATCGGTGCGAACCATGCAGGAGACCGTGCAGCGTCTCACCGAAGCCGTCGCCACCCAGGTAGCTGCCTACCAGCGGGCCGAGCAAAAGTACATGCAAAAGGTGCGGGAGTACCAGGCGCTGGAGAACAAGGCTCGCCTGGCCATGCAACGGGGGGATCAAGAAGCCGCTCGCCTAGCTATGGCCGAAGCCCTGCGCATTGAGGCCGCTCTTGGCCCGCTCAAGGAACAAGTGGAAACTGCTGAGCGCTATGTCAAGGCTGCCAAGGAAAAGCTGGCCCGGGAAAAAGAGCGTCTGGCCCTCTACAAGCGCGAGCTGAGCAACCTCAAAGACATCTACGAGGTGAACAAAGCCCTTGAACAGATGACCCGCGTTAACAACGCCTATAGCATTGACTCGGCCAAGTCCCAATTTGAGGCGGCCAAGAACGCCATCCAGGCTCGCCAGCTCAAGGTCCACGCCCTCAGCGAGCTCTCGGAGGATCGCAGCGAGCAACTTGCCGCCCAGCTTGACGAAATGGCTCTTGAGGACGAGATCTCCCGCCGCCTAGCTATGCTCAGTGGCCAGGGGGGCAGCCCCGCCGAGCTGCCCTTGCCGGATCTGGACTTCGAGAAGCGCTCTTGATCACGTGTCCTAGCGAGGCTTTGCTTTATTCGTGGGTAAAGTCGGCTTCTGGCACCTGGCTTGTCTCGGAACCAGCAGCCACCGCTTGCAGGGGCACTGCCTGCGGCACTTGTACGATCTGGGGTGTAAAGACAAAGAGGTTGTACACGGTGTTGCGGCGGATGTTGTCCAGCATCTCTAGGAACAGCTCGTAGCCCTCGTTCTTGTATTCGATGAGGGGATCCCGCTGGCCATAGCCGCGCAGGCCCACCGCTTCCCGCAGCGCCTCCATCTGTTGCAAGTGCTCCCGCCAGAGGGTATCCACCTGCTGCAACAGGAAAAAGCGCTCAGCCTTCCGCATCAGGCCAGGCTCAAAGGTATCCAAGAAGGCCTCTTTGGCCTCGTAGGCCATCTCCGCCTGTTTGATCAGGTAGTCGAGGATTTCCTGATAGGAGAGATCCCGTAAGTCCTCAACCTTGAGGTTGTCTTTGAGCAGGGGAACGAACTCCTGCATCTTGGCCGTCAGCTTGTCGATTTCCCACTCCTCCGGCGGCAGCTCCGGGTTGACGTGGGCTTGCACGATCTCCTCAACGGTCTTGCGCACGTAGTCCAGGATCTTGGGTTTGAGGTTCTCCCCTTCCAGAATGCGCCGCCGCTCCGAGTAGATAGCCCGCCGCTGGTTGTTGAGAACCTCGTCGTATTCAAACACCTGCTTACGCAGGTCAAAGTAGTACACCTCCACCTTGCGCTGGGCATTTTCCAGGCTCTTCGACAGGAGCGGGTGCTCGATGGGCATGTCTTCGTCTACCCGGAACATGTCCATCAGCTTGGCCACCCGTTCGCCACCGAAGATCTTGAGTAGGTTGTCTTCCAGGCTGAGGAAAAACCGCGAGGAGCCAGGGTCTCCTTGCCGGCCGGCGCGGCCGCGCAGCTGGTTGTCGATGCGGCGGGACTCGTGGCGCTCCGTGCCAATGACATGCAAGCCCCCCAGCCGCACCACCTCCTCGTGCTCGGCCTCTGTGACCTTTTCGTACTCGGCCTTGATGCTGTTGTAGACCTCTCGCAGTTGCAAGATCAGGGGATCCTGCACCGGCGCCTTCTCCGAGGCCACTGCGATGAGATCTTCCACTACCAGCTCCGGCAGGCGGTTTAACCCATACTTGGCCACTGCGGCTGCCACCACCTCGTCCAAAGCCTGGCTGGTGCGAGCTGAGAGCTCACAGGGGTAAAAGTTGGGGGAGACCACCGTCCAGGACTTTTTCGGCTTGGGCGAGGCTGGGCCAAACCCTTGACCGCCGCCGCGGCTTGTCGTGGAGGCCGATCCCAGGGGGTTGTCGGGATCCAGCTGCACCAGCTTGGGCATCAGCCGTTCCCGCAGCTTGAGGCGGGCCATGTATTCCGCGTTGCCACCCAAGATGATGTCCGTGCCCCGCCCAGCCATGTTGGTAGCAATGGTTACGGCACCTTTGCGACCCGCCTGAGCAATGATTTCCGCCTCCCGCTCCACGTTCTCCGGCTTGGCGTTGAGGAGGTTGTGGGGGATCCCTCTTTCCTTGAGCATGGCCGAGAGGCGTTCGGATTTTTCCACGCTGGTGGTTCCCACCAAAACGGGCCGCCCCTTGGCGTGCATGTAGGCAATCTCCTCGACCACCGCCTTCCACTTGGCGTTTTCAGTCTTGTACACCAGGTCAGGGGCATCTATGCGGCGAATGGGGCGGTTGGTGGGGATAACAGTCACTTCGAGGTTGTAGATTTTAACAAACTCTGCTTCCTCAGTGCGAGCCGTGCCCGTCATGCCGGCAAGCTTGGGATAGAGGCGGAAGAGGTTTTGGTAAGTAACGGTGGCTAGGGTTTGGCTCTCGCTTTGAATGGGCACCCCCTCTTTGGCTTCAATGGCCTGGTGCAGGCCATCCGACCAGCGGCGACCAGGGAGCACCCGCCCGGTGAACTCGTCCACGATCACCACCTCTTGGTTGCGGACGATGTAGTGGACATCCCGGATGAAGAGCTCCTTGGCCTTCACGGCGTTAAAGACAAAGTGCGCCCAGGGATCTTTGGGATCAAATAGATCTGAGACCCCCAGCAACCGCTCGGCGGCTTCAAAACCTTCGTCGGTGAGGATGATGTTGCGGGCTTTTTCATCCACCTCGTAGTGCTCGTCGCGGATCAGCTCCCGGGCCACCTGGGCTGCTTTGAGGTACTTCTCGGAGGGACGGGACACCTGGCCAGAGATGATCAAGGGGGTGCGGGCCTCGTCGATGAGGATGGAGTCCACCTCGTCAATAATGCAGTAGTTAAAGGGCCGCTGCATCACTTCTCTGATGTCAGTGGCCAGGTTGTCCCGCAGGTAGTCAAAGCCCAGTTCGCTGTTGGTGCAGTAAGTAATGTCGCAGTGGTAGCTGCGCCGCTTCTCGTCGGTGGACATGCCCTCTTGCACCAAGCCAACCGTCAGGCCCAGGAAGCGGTGCACCTGGCCCATCCACTCCGAGTCTCGCCGGGCCAAATAGCCGTTGACAGTAACGATGTGAACCCCCTTCCCAGTCAGGCCGTTTAAGTAGGCCGGTAGGGTGGCCACCAGGGTCTTCCCCTCCCCCGTTTTCATCTCGGCAATCTGGCCCTCGTGCAGCACCATGCCACCAATGAGCTGCACGTCGTAGTGGCGCATGTTGAGAACCCGCTTGGCCGCCTCTCGCACCACTGCAAAAGCCTCGGGCAGGAGTTCGTCGAGGGACTCTCCTCTGTCTAGGCGTTGGCGAAACTCGGTGGTCTTGGCCCTGAGCTCCGCATCGGAAAGGGAGGCAATCTCGATCTCCAGCGAGTTGATCAGCTTGACAACAGGCAGGTACTTGCGGATCTTGCGCTCGTTGGGATCCCCGAGAAGCTTCTGTAGGGCTTGGAGCATGGGAAGCCTAGGCCAATAGAACGGGTATACGCAATTTTATCATTCCCCTCCCCTGGGCTTGGGCGGCCGGAAAGGGGCTGACCTGGTAGCCCAGCCAAGACGGCAGCGGCAGTTTGCTGCAGCAGAGGCAAAAGCGCTTGCGGACAAAGGCAAGAAGATGTCAGGCTAGGGAAGCAAAGCGATCCCAGGGCTTATGAATTTCTTGGGCGTCGGACTGCCGGAAATGCTGGTTATCTTTGCAGTGGCTCTCCTAGTGTTTGGGCCACGCAAGCTACCAGAGATTGGTCGTGCCCTAGCCAAAACCTTGCGCAGCTTGCAGGATGCTGCCAGGGAGTTTGAGGCTCAGTTAAACCAGGAAGCCCAGGAGCTAGAAAGAGCCGCCCGCGCCTCTAGTCCCCAGACAGCCCCTGCAGCTCCGCTCAAAACCGACCCAGTTGCCACAGCCGATATGCCCACAAAGCCGGCTGTGGAGGCAGAGCCCAGGGCCGCCGCCTCCCCCTCCGAGGGATCTTCAAGCGTGGATGCTGCCTAGCCCATGCCCCGCTTCGACCCGCTCTGTCTCGGCATAAGGACAATCCTAACTATGCCCTGGCGAATGCAAAAGCCTGGCTGCAGCAGCACGGCCAAAACCCCTCGAGTTATTCTCAGGAGCTGTCCCTCGCCGACTCCTCAGCGGTGATGTAATTCCCATCAACTTCAGGCGTTGGGACAGCCAGCCGGGGGGTTCTGGGTTGTTGCAAGAGCTCAAGACTGAAACCCCCTGGCCAGGGGCGCTTGCCCCCAGGCCAATCCAAGTCCTAGGGTAAAGGGGCGAGCTCTTTGCACTTCTATGCCCACGGCTACCCTATTGGTGTCCTGTCCCGATCAAAAAGGCCTGGTAGCCAAGCTCTCCAACTTCATCTACAGCTACGACGGCAACATTCTTCACGCTGACCACCACACGGATCTCGAGGCAGGGTTGTTCCTAAGCCGCATCGAGTGGGATTTAGAGGGCTTTCGCCTGGAACGGTGGGAGATCGTCCCTGCCTTCTCCGGCATTGCCCGCGGGATCCAGGCCAACTGGGAGCTGCATTTTTCCGATACGCGCCGGCGCATTGCGGTGTGGGTTAGCAAGCAACCCCACTGTCTGTTGGATCTCATCTGGCGGCAGAGGGCTGGGGAGCTGCCGGCGGAGATCCCTCTGATCATCAGCAACCACCCCGACTTGGAGCCGCTGGCCCGCTCTTTTGGCATCGACTACTACCACATCCCCGTTTCTCCAGAAAACAGAGCCGAGGCAGAGGCCCGACAACTGGCCTTGCTGCAAGAATATCGGATTGACTTGGTGGTGCTGGCCAAATACATGCAGGTCTTGAGCGGGTGGCTGCTTCGCCAGGCGCCCCCGGTGATCAACATTCACCACTCTACGCTGCCTGCTTTTGCCGGTGCTAACCCCTACCAGCGTGCCCACCAGCGGGGCGTCAAGATCATCGGCGCCACCGCCCACTACGCCACCGAGGAGCTGGATGAAGGGCCGATCATCGAGCAGGACGTAGTGCGGGTGAGTCACCGCGACACGGTAGCTGACCTCATCCGCAAAGGCCGCGACGTGGAGCGCCTAGTCCTGGCCCGGGCCGTGCGCTATCACCTAGAAAATCGCGTCCTGGTGTACTGCAACAAAACGGTGGTGTTTGCCTAGGGAAACTGTCCCTTCCCCTTTGGGTGCAAAGGCCGAGCTCTGGAAAAGAAGCTGCTTTGCCAAACTGGAAAAAAGTCAGGCTAGAGGTGGGATTATGGCCTTTGATTGGTTTCGCCGTCGCTACACCGACTCCAAGGGTGAAGCAGAGTCCTCTCCCCAAAAGGCCGAGTCGGCAACTCCCCCAGCGGCAGAGCCGGCTGCCATGTCGCCAGAGGACTATTTGGCCTTTGCTAAAGCCGCCTATGCCAACCTAAAAGCGCGGGCTGCCGCCAAAGCTACTCAAGCAGAGGTTGTCTCCCCAGCCGCCCCAGAACCCCCTGCAAGCGAGGGATCCCAGCCCTCTGCTCCAGCAGCTACAGCACCTGAAGCCGCCTCTCCCTCATCGTCTCCTGAGCAGCTGGCTGCTGTCCCCTCCTTTTTTGATCTGGCTCCTCGCGCTGCCGAGCGCCTGCAGGCCCTAAAGGCAAGCGCCGTGGAGGAAGCAGAGCCGATCCCTGCCAGCGTTGTTGCTCCTGCTGCCCCACCTCCAGAGTCGGCAGAGTCGGCGGCGGAAGAGCTGGTTTTCGACGAGGGCTTCCGCTGGTCAGCCGAGATCCTGGCGGCCCAAGGACGCAAGCCCGAAGAGATCTCCGTAGAAGAAATTTCCTGGCTGCAGAAGCTGCGGCGAAGTCTGGGCAAAACCCGCCTCAACCTGATCAACCAATTAAAGGCTCTAATGGGCCGGGGGCCTCTTGATCGGGAGGCGGTCGAAACCATTGAGACGATGCTGCTGCAGGCGGATGTGGGCGTTGAGGCCACCGAGCAGATCCTCCAGGCCCTGCAAAAACGCATGCGGGAGGAGGTGGTGCCCCCAGAGGAGGCGGTGAAGTACCTCAAGCAGCAGATGCGGCAGATGCTGACGGTAGGGGATCCCACCTTTGCGCCGCAGCGGGGCACGCTCAACATCTGGCTGATCGTGGGCGTGAATGGGGTGGGCAAGACCACCACCATCGGCAAAATTGCCCATGTGGCCCGCCAGTCCGGCTACCAGTGTCTAATTGCTGCTGCCGACACCTTCCGCGCTGCCGCCATAGAGCAGCTCAAGATCTGGGCAGAGCGGGCGGGGGTGGAGGTCATCGCCAACCCTTCCCCTAACGCTGACCCGGCCGCCGTGGTGTTTGATGCCATCACCGCCGCCAAGGCCAGAGGCACCGAGTTGCTCTTGGTAGATACAGCAGGCCGCCTGCAGAACAAGAAGAACCTGATGGAGGAGCTGGCCAAGATCCGCCGCATCATCGACAAGAAAGCTCCCGAAGCCAAGGTGGAAAGCCTCTTGGTTTTGGATGCTACCCAAGGGCAAAACGGCCTGCGCCAGGCCCAGGTGTTTGCCGAGGTGGCCAAGCTAACCGGCGTCATCCTCACCAAGCTGGACAGCACCGCCAAAGGAGGGATCGCCCTAGCTATTACCCAGCAGATGAACCTGCCTATCCGCTTTATTGGAGCTGGCGAGGGGTTGGAGGATCTAAGGCCTTTTTCCAGCTACGAGTTTGTGGAGGCTCTTCTTAGCGAATATTGAAGGTGCTGGGGGGAAAGAAGATGGGTTTAGCCGCAAACGCTGCCAAGCCTCGCTCTCAAGTTTGGCTTTGGAGTGCTGTGGGGGTGGTGGCAGGTCTAGCCTGGGCAGGGGGGCGCACCGCTGGATCCAAGCCGGCTTGGCGTTGGCTCTTGCCCAACCCGTTCAGCAGCCAGGAGCGCTGCAGGAGTTTGTGGTCACCTTGGCCGAGGTGCTGTCGGGGATGCTGGGCTTTACCCTCTCAGTGGTGGCCATTGTGGTGCAGTTGAGTGCTGATCGCTTCACCCCCAAAGTTACCGAGTTGTTTCTGCGGGAGAAGACCAATTTCTACCTCTTCTCGTTTTTGATTTTGGCGAATGTGGTCAGCTTGTGGAGCTCGGTGGCCCTGGGTTTCTACGAGGATCCCCAGCTCCTGATTGGGCTAAACCTACTGCTGGGTACTGCCTCGTTTTTGGTGCTCATCCCCTACTTCAGCTTTGTGTTTCACTTCCTACAGCCGACTTCGATTATTCGCCGCATTGAGCAGCAGGTGCAGCAGGCGAT
>NZ_JANSHR010000068.1:88721-112751 GCF_047461675.1 Synechococcus sp. R70.1 | reverse complement strand
CAGCCCTCTGCCCTACAACCTTGCGCTGCCGCCCATCAGCGCTGCCTCTCGGCCTTGGATGAAATCAAAAGTATTGCCATCAGCGCCCTGCGCCAACGGGAGGAGGTCATCCTCCTGGAAGCCTTGGATAGCCTAAAGGCCCTGTGGATGTTCTATGCCCAGCACAAGGCACACCTACCCCGCTCCTGGTTTCTCTGGACGCCAGCGCTGTGGCGAGATCCCGACTTTGCCTCAGTGGATGAGGGGTTGCTGCGCCAAATCGAAGCGGAGGGATCCTGGCTGGAGCTGAAGATCCGGCGGCAGTATCAGGCCCTGTTTACTGAGGGCCTGAATGGCATGCGGCAAGCAAGTACTCTGGTGGCCATTCACACGCGGGAGCTGGGGATCCGCGCCCTGCAAAGCCGAGAGCTCCGGCTGGTCGGCTGGGTGATCAAGTTCTTCAACACCTACCTGCGGGCGGTGATCAACGCACGGGATATCCGCAGCGGCTACAACCTGCTCAAGCAGTACCGTTTGCTGGCCGAGGCCGCTTTGCGCCATCAGCAGTCGGCGTTGGTCTTGGAGATGGTCGGCCATTTTCGCTACTACAGCCTAGTGGCCTACAAGGCCGGCTTACTTTTCCTTTCTGAAACCTTTGGCTTTGACCTAGGGGTGCTGGCCCAACTCAGCTGCGCGCTGCAGTCAGAGACAACGGAGGCCATCCTACAAGTCCTGCTCCACCTGGACCAAGACCCGGAAAGCGAGCAGCAGGAAATGACCCTGCGCGGGATCCGGAAAACCCAGGCGCGGCTAGCAGCCTATTTCCTCAGCCGTGGGCGGGAGGATTTGGCCAGGCTGATCTATGAGGATATGCAACAGGAGCCTTTGGCCCGACTGCAGATCATCCGCCAGGAACTCTACTGCACTGCTTCTGAGTTTTGGGAGTTTACGGATCGGGCGGAGAACTTCTACTACCTGGAGCCTGCCCTTCGACCCTATGCCGAGCAGTTTTTCAGCTGGTTTCAGGGACTAACCTCTCTGCCAGCCAGCCTGGAGGGCGTTCCTGGATCCCTGGAGCTTCCGTAAAAAGAAAAGGCCAGATCTCCTTCTGCAGAGTCTAGTCTGGTTAGAGCCGCCACTTGGTGCCGTTCCAGAGGTCTTGTTCATGCGTCCCTTCGGCAACCCCAACCGCTTGGGCAGTTCTCCTCGCCGGGGATCCCTGCCCCCAGCTAGTTCTTTTGTGCAGTTTCGCCGCGACCCGCATCTGTTTTCCTTTTGGGCTTTGAGCCTATTGATCGTGGGCCTGGCAGTGCCGCTGTTTGTGCTCTCGGGAGCGGATCCCAGTTTGGCTGGTTGTGACGAGAGCTTTTACGCCCAGATGGCTCGCGAGCTGCTGCGGGGAGGCAACTGGCTGGGGCCAACTTTTCTGGGAGAGCCTTTTTTTGAGAAGCCTCCCCTACTTACCTGGAGCGTGGCCCTCAGCTTTGCCCTTTATGGCGTAAACGAGTGGGCGGCGCGGCTGCCCGGGATCCTAGCGGCTTTGCTTTCCATCCCCCTCATCGGCTGGATTGGGCGGGCCTTTTTGCCAAGCCGGGCGGCCCTCTTGGGAATGGCAGTTTTGCCCCTGTGCTACCTCTGGGTGCAGCAGGGGCGGCTGGTGGGTCAGGATGTGCCTCTAACCTGCCTGGAGCTCCTGGGGATCCTAGGCCTAGTGAACGGCATCCGCGGCCACCGGCGCTGGTTCTGGTTGGCGGGAGTGGCCTTTGGACTGGGCCTTTTGATGAAGAGCGCCATGATCCTGCTGCCGGCGGTGGCTTTGATCCCCTACCTGTGGCAGCAGCGGCGGCACTGGCTGGGATCTGCCCAATTTTGGCTGGCAATTGGCCTGGGCTTGGGGATCTTTGGCCTGTGGCTAGTGCCGGCTGTAGGGGTGCACGGCCCAAAGGTGTTAGCTGCTTTGGTGGGGAAGGTGTGGGATCTGGGGCAAGAACCCTTCCATGCCGATGCCACCGGCTGGTATTACTTTTGGCACATCCCGATCCATGGCTTCCCCTGGACGGTTTTGGCCTTGGTGGGAGGCTGGCTGCTGCTGCGGCAAAAGCCGGGATCCACCCTGCTGGTTTGGTCTTTCCCCCTGCTGTTGTTTTTGCTCTTGCAGCTCTATCCCACCAAAACGCCCTACTACACGGTACAGCTCTATCCCTGGCTAGCTCTCCTAGCGGGGGTGGTTCTGGATCAAGCTCTGCCATTTCCGCTCCGCTCCGCCTTGCCGGCAACAGCAGGACGAGGCTCTCGCCGCGACAGACCCCATGTGGCCCAGGTGCTCTCTTGGGGGCTGGCGGCGGTGGGAACCCTGCTTTTGGGTTTGGGGCTGGCCCTCAAGCGGGACGTCGAGGGACTGGGTCTGCTCCAACCCCACGCTTGGCCATTGATGGCGATCGGCCTGTTGTATCTGCTCTTGCCAGCGATCTGGAGCTGGCGGCGGGTGCTGCACTATGCCGGCGAACTCTGGGTGGGCACGCTTCTAGCTGCCAGCCTCCTCGCCGTGGTCAGCATTGTCCTGCGGCCTGACTTCGGCAATTTCAATCCCGCCTTTGCCCAGATGGACTGGAAACAGATGCTGGGCTCTGCAGACCCTGATTTTCCCACGGTGGACATTGGCCGCAGCGGCCTAGCGGACGTCTGTCAGGCCCAGGCCCTTGCCTTCTACACCCCCAACCCAGGACGGTGGGTGGATAACCAGGCCCTGCAAGCAGGGAAACATGGGGATTACCTGTGGGTCTCTCCTGTCCAAGCTCAGCAGATATCGATCCAGAATCTGGGGCTGCAGCCTTTGGCCGAGGTGGAGGGCTGGCAACTGGTGCGCCGCTTGAAAGCGGGGTAGTGGAGGTGAACTCTGCTGCTAGCTGCAGGTCGTGGAAGCAGGCAGGTCACTTTGCCATGGGCAAGGTCGGATTCGAACCGACACGGTTTCCCGCCGCATTTTGAGTGCGGTGCGTCTACCAGTTCCGCCACTCGCCCAGCTAGATCCATTATCGTACTGAAGGGACAGAGGCCCGTCAACTTTGCTGCCCCAACCCGGCTGACAACTGGGAGCCAACGGGATCCATGCCCCTAGAGACCTGTTGAGGTTGCTCTTACTTTCTTCGTGGGGAGAGGGCTCCTAGCCTTCTGATACTCGTCGCTCTTTTGGGGCATTCTAGGTCTAGAACTAGCGGTTTGCAAGGGATCCCCTATGATTCGACTTTTGGTGGCTGCTGCCGCGGTGCTGGTGGGCTTTCTGGTGGTCAACCGCCTCTACCGCAACCCCTTGAGCTCGGAGCCGAGGCCGGAACAGGCCAGTCCCGAGGCCGCCCAGCAAGGGATCCCGCAGGGAGGGCCGCTGCAGATCTACCAGTCGCGGGATCAACTGCAACAAACCCTCAACCAAGGAGTCACCGCTACCCAGCAGCAGGTGGAAGCCATTGAGCAGTCCTTGGGCAATTGAACTGGGGCTTGCGAAGAGAAAGCAGCCAGGACAGGAGGGTGGAAGGCTTGGGCAGATCTCCCAAACGCGCTAAAGTCGAGAATGCGGCAATTGCTATAGACAGTCCATGCGGATCCCTCCTGTTACTCCCGAGAAAGCCGACAAGCAACTGCAGAAGGTTTACGAAAGCCTGGAAAAAACCTACGGCACTGCCCTGAACCCCTTGCAGGTAATGGCCCACAAGCCTCAACTGATGCGGGCGGTGATGAACCTCTATGGGGCGCTGCACACGCAAAATCCCAACCTGCCTGAGGAGCTAAAAGAACTGATCAGCATCCGCATTGCCCAGATCAACGGCTGCCGCCACTACTGCCTGCCCTACCACACCCTGCAGGCGCAAAAACTGGGGGTTCCCCCAGCCAAAATTGCAGCGGTGGCGCAGGCCCGCACCAGCTCCCTCTACACTGAAGCCGAGAAGCTAGCCATCGAGTACGCCGAGCGCATGACCGTGCCCAGCATGGTGGTGACCGACAACTTCTTTGCCCGCCTCAAAGCTATTTGGTCAGACGAAGATCTGGTGGAGCTCTCGGCCTGGATTGGCTTCATGAACTTCTGGACCAAGGTCATCGCCGCTTTGGATGTGCCTCTGGATCCCGTTTTTGCCGAGCAACTCCAGGCCTCCTAGCTGGCCGCTAGAAGTCTCCCCTAAGCCCAATCGTCTCGGGTGGTAAAGCTGCGGTCGTACACCTGGCCGAGGGCGTGGATTTGGCGAGTGCGGGCGAATAGATCTTCTTCGCTGAGGCCCCACCGCTCCAGGATCTGATCCAAATCTCTCTGTAGATCCCAGGCGCCGGGGAAACCATGGTAACGGATGCGCAGACGGGCCACTTCCGCCAGCGCCCAATCGGAGGGAGGGCCCTCCTGGGCCATCAGCTCGTTGAGGAGAGCTCGATCGATGTGGTATTGCGGGTGTTGCTGCTCGCGTCGAGAGGAGCCATTGGCAGAAGAACCGGTCATCGCCCTCCCTCCTTTTTTAGCCAAGGCCAATGGCGAGGATTGGGATCCTTGATGTCTAAAGCCATCGAGGAAAAGTGGGAAAGCCGCTATACTGCAATTGTTGCAGAGTATGAACCTCATTGCGGAGGTGGTGGCCATGCCCATGCCTATGATCGAGACTCGTACCGATCGGATGCTGCTCAACTTTGGGCCGCACCACCCTTCCATGCACGGGGTCTTGCGCTTGCTGGTCACCCTCGATGGTGAAAACATCGTCGACTGCGAGCCCGTGATTGGCTATCTGCACCGCGGCATGGAAAAAATTGCCGAAAACCGCACCGTGGTGCAATACCTGCCCTACGTCTCCCGCTGGGACTATGGGGCTGGCATGTTCAACGAGGCCATTACTGTCAACGCCGTCGAGAAGCTGGCCGGGATCAGCGTGCCCAAGCGGGCTAGCTACCTGCGGGTGATCATGCTGGAGCTAACCCGCATCACCAACCACCTACTTTGGTTTGGCCCTTTCTTGGCGGACTTGGGCGCCCAAACCCCCTTCCTCTACGCCATGCGGGAGCGGGAGTGGATTCTAGACCTGTTTGAAGCCGTCACCGGCATGCGCCTCATCAACAACAACTACTTCCGCGTCGGGGGCGTGGCGGTGGATTTGCCCTACGGCTGGACGGAAAAGTGCTTGGACTTTTGCGAGTACTTCCTGCCCAAAGTGGATGAGTACGAACGGTTGGTTACCGACAACCCCATCTTCCGGCGGCGGCTGGAAGGGGTGGGGGTCATTTCCAAGGAGGATGCCATCAACTGGGGCCTCTCTGGACCCATGCTGCGGGCCTGCGGCGTCAACTGGGATCTGCGCAAAGTAGACCACTACGAGTGCTACGACGACTTCGACTGGGAGGTGGCCGTTTACCCCGAAGGGGACTGCCTAGCCCGCTATCGGGTGCGCATGAAGGAGATGCGCGAGTCCTGCAAAATTGTCCAGCAGGCAGTGAAGGCCCTGCCCGGCGGCCCCTTTGAAAATCTGGAAGCCAAACGCATGCTGGAGGGGCCAAAGTCGGAGTGGAATCAACTGGACTACCAGTTCATCAGCAAGAAGCCCTCGGCCAACTTCAAGATCCCCAAAGGGGAGGCCTACGTGCGGGTGGAGAGTGCCAAAGGGGAGCTGGGGATTTACATTGTTGGCGACGACAATGTCTGTCCTTGGCGCTGGAAGATTCGTCCGCCTGGCTTTGTCAACCTCCAGGTGTTGCCTCAGCTGGTTCGCGGCATGAAGGTGGCCGATATGATCGCCATTCTGGGCAGCATCGACATCATCATGGGGGAGGTGGATCGCTAAGATACTCTAGGAAAGCGAGGACAAAGGCGATGGCCTGGGCGATCCTAGTTCTGCCGCTCCTGATTGTTGTAACCATTGCCGCAATTATTGGCCCCAAGCAATGGGCCAAGTACCAAGAAGAAAGGCGTCGCCGTGCCGAAGAGTTATCCGATGCCCGCCTCCAGGCCATCATTCAACAGGAGCTACGCCGCCGCCACCGCCCTCCCCAGTCGGATCCCAACGGCAAGACCTAATTAGCAGTATTTGCAATCCACTGTCTTTAGGGAGCTACTTGACTCCATGACCACTGCTGGCATCGACTTGCAGCACAGCTTTGAGATGGCCCTACAAAACTTGGGCCTAAGCCCAGGCGCTGCCCACGCTCTATGGGTACCTCTGCCCATGGTGCTCATGGTTATCGCCGCCACCTTGGGAGTGATGGTCATGACCTGGCTGGAGCGCAAGATCTCGGCGGCGGCCCAACAGCGGATTGGCCCCAACATGGCTGGGCCCCACGGGGTACTGATCCCGATTGCCGATGGCATCAAGCTCTTAACGAAGGAAGATGTACTGCCCAGCCTAGCTGACCCAGTTTTGTTCACGCTGGGTCCCATCCTGGTTTTTCTGCCCGTCTTTCTGTGCTATCTGGTGGTTCCCTTCGGCCAGAATCTACTGATCTCCAACATCGCCATCGGCGTCCTTTTTCTGATCGCCACCTCCAGCGTGCAGCCCATTGGCTTGTTGATGTCCGGCTACGGCTCCAACAACAAGTATTCCCTGCTGGGGGGTCTGCGGGCGGCGGCCCAATCGATTAGCTACGAGCTGCCCTTGGCCCTGTCGGTGCTGGCGGTGGTGCTGATGAGCAACGGCCTAGACACCGTGGGGATCGTGGAGCAGCAAAGTGGCCTGGGGATCCTTAGTTGGAACGTCTGGCGGCAGCCGATTGGCTTTGTCATTTTCTTGATCTCGGCGCTGGCAGAGACGGAGCGGATTCCCTTTGACCTACCGGAGGCCGAGGAAGAGCTGGTGGCTGGCTACCACACCGAGTACTCCGGCATCAAGTTTGCCCTGTTTTATCTAGGCTCCTACGCCAACCTGCTGCTGGCTTCTCTAATCGCGGCAGTGCTGTACCTGGGGGGCTGGTCCTTCGTGGTGCCGGTGGAAGCTATTGCGGCGTGGATGGGGATCCCGCTAGACAATCCCTTTTTGCAGATTGCAGCCGCAGCCTTGGGCATTGTTATGACGATGGTCAAGGCCTTTATCTTTGTGTTTTTGGCTATCCTCTTGCGCTGGACCGTGCCGCGGGTGCGCATTGACCAGCTCTTGGACTTGGGGTGGAAATTTCTGCTGCCCGTCTCGTTTGTCAATTTGCTGTTGACGGCAGCTTTGAAGCTGGCCTTCCCAACCTTTTTCGGGGGTTAATGAAAGTAGAAGCAGCAAGGGAGAGGAAATAGGTCATGACTTTTCTAAAGCGCGTTGGCGAATACGTAAGCGATGCCTTCAAGGCTGCTAAGTACATTGGTCAGGGGATGGGGGTCGTCTTTGACCACATGAACCGCCGGCCCGTGACTGTTCAGTACCCCTTTGAGAAGCTGATCCCCTCTGAGCGCTTTCGGGGACGTATCCATTTTGAGTTTGATAAGTGTATTGCCTGTGAAATCTGTGTTCGGGTTTGCCCCATCGACCTGCCCGTGGTGGACTGGGTCTATAACACCGAGCTGAAGAAAAAAGAGCTCTACAGCTACAGCATCGATTTTGGAGTGTGCATTTTCTGCGCCAACTGCGTAGAGTTTTGCCCCACCAATTGCCTCTCGGTTACCGAAGATTATGAGCTAGCCACCTACGACCGCCACGAGCTGAACTACCATCAGGTGGCGCTAGGCCGCTTGCCCTCTAAAGTAACAGAGGATCCAATGGTGACACCTCTGCGGGAGTTTGCCTACCTGCCCAAGGGGGTGATCGATCCCCACGACCTGCCTACCGGATCCCAGCGAGCTGGGAAGCGACCGGAGGAGATTCTGGCGGAAATGAAGGCGGCCAAAGCTGCCGAAGAGACGGAAGAGAAAGTGGCCAAAGCTGCTGCAGATACCTAGGAACAGCGCCGGAACAATCTCACCTCAGTCAGGTGTAAGCCTGAGGACGGGTTGGAGGCCCAAGATGGCATCCACATCCATCTGAATAGGGCTGGTGCCGAGCACTGGGGGAGTTGGAGATGGCCTCGGAGCGGGCGGGGGAGTCAGCACTGGGACAGGTCTAGCTGTCGGTATCGGCGTAGGCGCAGATCCACTGCCAACTCTCTCGGCAAAGTTGCCCTGGAAGTTGTTGCCAGCCAAGTAAGCGGCGGCTACTGCCTCCGGCGTGCCGGGAGCTACTTGAATGGCTACTCCCACGCCCTCGCCCCGAGCTAGGAAGGTATTTCCGGCAATGGTGCGGGCTTGCGTTCCTTGCAAAATGCGGATGCCAACGCTGCCAGCTATCCCGCCCACGCCGATCCGGTTGAATTGAATAGCTGGAGCCGATCCCGCTCCATCCAGTTGGATTCCAGTGGTGCCGCTGGTAACTGTTTGTTGCCGGCCTTGCAACGCCAAGCTAGCCGCGGCGGTGGGTGGATCCCCTTCGATTTGGTTGCTGCGGAAAACCCCGCCAGAGTTGTCGATGTAGCGAACTGCCAAAGCCCCCAGAGCTTGCAGACGGATCGCGTTGTTCTCAATGAGGGGGTTGCTCCCCGGCATAGTGCCTACACCTACGCCCCCTGCCTTGCTGACAATGACTGAGATGCTGGCGACGCGACCATTGCCCGAGATCTGGACACAGGGATCCAAAAATTGCCGGCAGAAGATCTGGGCCAATTGGTTGAAAGCTCCCTCCAAGACGGCGGCATCGCCGTTGACCAAGATGTTGGAGCTAGGGTTGTTGAGGGTGACCTTGCTCGGCTGAAAGGTGCCACCGTTGACCTGAATCTTTCCACCTTCCAACACGACCTCTACCCCTTGCAGGCTAGTTTGGCTGGCTACAACCACATCGAACAACCCCGCTAGGATCTCGTAGGCAGCAGAGCTGGTAATCCGAATCCGCCCGCCATTGGTGCCGTCACCTCCATCCAGGGCGAGGTTCTTCTCCAGTCTCTCCTTGCCCGCCCCCAAAATCTGGATCAGCACCTCTAGTCCTGCTGTGGCATTTTGCAGCCGCTGCGCTTCTGCAACGGCATCAGCCACCTTGGTAAAGGGGCCCCTGGCCGGATCCACTTGCAGGACGACAGATCCACTACCTGGCGACGGCAGAGGGGGAGAGTTGCCTGTGCCTCCTCCACAGCCGAAAGCGATCCCTGCCAACAGAGTCAGCAAAAGGGAACGAACTGGCCAGATAGATTGGGATACTTGGCTGTTTGTAGGACGAAGTCCTTCCATCGGTGGAAGATCCTTGGCAAGTTCCCATCAGTCAAGCCTATCAGAACTGAAGACACCCAGAGCCCCGATAGACCCCTGGGATCAATCTTCTCAAGCAGAGCCTCCTAAAGGGGATGGGATCTTGGCAGAGGGTCTGCAGTCAGTAGGGAAATTTGAAGTTCTAGCGTTGTCGGCCAACCACGACCACTTGCAAGCAGCCCAGAGCAGATGCTGAGCCGGTATATCCTAGGAACGGATCCAGATAAGTTACAGGTCAGCCATGTTCTCTTTCATTCGCCCGGTCGCGCGCAACAGCTGGCTGCCCGCTTAAGAGATCCTGGGGCTGCCCCGCTGCAACTCATCGATGTGCGAGAACCGGTAGAGCCAGAGCTAGCCAACCTCAGTGCCCTTGGCTTTAGTACCGAGAGTAGCGCGAGCGGATTCTGGCGGAGCTTGACCGAGATTGCTCAGCTCTCGTCCTCTGCACCCACAACATTAGCGTCGGCATCCACGCCTAGGCTCTTGAGGTAGACCCCAGCCTGCCCCTTATTGAGTTCTACAGCGTCAGGGATTCCACCTTTTGCTCCAACAACTGGGCTAGATCTTGCAAGAAGGCCGCAGCGTGGGCGCCGTAAATGACGCGGTGGTCGCAGGTGAGGTTAACCTGCATTTGGGAGCGAATGGCAATGGCTTTTTCCGGCGTAGCCACCACGGTGGGGCGAGCAGCGCCAATGGCCAAGATAGCCCCTTGGTTGGGGGGCAGGATGGCGTCGAAGCGATCCACCCCAAACATGCCCAGGTTGGAGAGGGTGAAGGTGCCACTGTTGTACTCTTCTGGCTGCAGTTGCTTGCGCCGCGCTCGCTCCACCAGCTCCTTCCAACGCCGTGAGAGTTCGTACAGGTCAACTCGGTTGGCTTGCTTGAGCACAGGGGTAATTAGGCCCCCATCCTCCATGGCCACCGCCACGGCAATGTTGATGTCCGCTTTGTAGTGGATCCCGTTTTCTGTGTAGCTGGCATTGAGGAGGGGGTGCTTTTCTAGAGTGAGGGCCACAGCTTTGACCAAAAGGGCCGTCAGCGTTACCCCCTTGGGCTTCACCTGTTGGTAAAGCTGATCCAAGCTGTCGGTTGTGATGGTGTAGCCGACGTGGAACACTGGCACACCCAGGCTGGCGTTCATGTTGTGCACCACCGCCGCCTGCAGGGTGCTCAAGGGAACCACTTCTCCCAAGGGCGCAGAGACAGGGGGAGGAGCAGCCGAGGAAAACGCTGCCGCCGGGGCAGAGGCAGCCTGAGCTGCGGCCCGCTCCACATCTTCCGCTACGATGCGGCCCCCTGGGCCAGAGCCGCGCACAGTGCGCAGGTCAACCCCCAAGCTCTCTGCCAGTTTCTTTGCCCGTGGGGAAGCCAGGATCCGCTGGGATCCGGCCCCGTCGGAGCCAGTTGGGGGTGCGGAGGTGGAGATCGCTGCAGGGGCAGAGGCTGGCCGTTGCACTGGGGGGACAGAGGCTGCACTAGGCGTAGCTAGTGGCGCAGCACCCTTAGAGAGGGCCTTAGCTCTCTCTTGAGCCTCGGCCACCTCTGCTTCGGTTTCGGCAATGAGGGCAATGGGCGTGCCCACCGGCGCCGATTCCCCTGCCGGTACCAGGATGCTGGCCAGAATGCCGCTGTGGAAGGACTCCACATCCATGTCCGCCTTGTCCGACTCCACCACCAGGATGTTTTCCCCTTTCTCCACCCGGTCGCCGGGGTTTTTCAGCCAGGCAACGATCTTGCCCGTTTCCATGGTGGAGCTGAGGGCCGGCATGGAGAGTTCGTGGATCATGGCGGGGATGGCAACACAGCAGAGAAGATTGTAACCCAGCCAACGCGATCTCAGCGCAGCCCCCTGAGCCTATTGGGTACCATCGCCTTCCGCCTCAGCCACCACCAACAGAGTTTTCAGCAGGGAATCCGGGTTGAGGCTAATGGAGTCGATCCCTTGCTGCACTAGGAAGCGGGCAAAGTCAGGGTAGTCGCTGGGGGCCTGGCCACAGATGCCAATCTTGCGCCCGTGGCTTTTCACGGTCTGGATTACCTGGGCGATCATCCGCTTGACCGCCTCGTGGCGCTCGTCAAAAAGATGGGCCACCAGGGCGGAGTCGCGGTCCAACCCCAGGGTGAGCTGGGTGAGGTCGTTGGAGCCGATGGAAAAGCCGTCGAAGATCTGGCAGAACTCGTCGGCCAGGATGACGTTGCTGGGCAGCTCGCACATGACGTACACCTGCAGGCCGTTTTCCCCTCGCACCAGGCCGTGGCGGGCCATCTCCTCCAGCACCTTGTGCCCTTCTTCGGGGGTGCGGCAGAAGGGAATCATCAAGATGACGTTGGTCAGGCCCATCTCGTCCCGCACCCGTTTCATGGCCCGGCACTCAAGGGCAAAGCCGTCGCGATAGCGGGGATCGGTGTAGCGGGAGGCCCCCCGCCAGCCAATCATGGGGTTTTCCTCGAGAGGCTCGTAGCGGGATCCACCCAGCAGGTGGGCGTATTCGTTGCTCTTGAAGTCCGACAGCCGCACGATCACCGGCTTGGGGTAGAAGGCAGCGGCGATGGTGGCCACTCCCTGGGCCAGCTTGTCCACAAAGTACTCCGGCTTGTCAGAATACTGGGCGGTGAGCTCTGCCAGGCGCGGCTCCTCCTTGACCGCCTCCTCGTAGTGAACCAACGCTAGAGGGTGCACCTGGATGTGGTTGGCAATGATGAACTCCAGCCGCGCCAGACCTACGCCATCGCAAGGGATCTCGCTGAGGCCAAAGGCTTTTTCCGGGTTGCCCACGTTCATCATCAGTTGGGTGCGGGGGCGGGGCAGCTCCTCGAGGGGGATCTCTGTAACTTCATAGGACAGCAAGCCAGGATAGACGCGCCCTTCCTCCCCTTCGGCACAGGAGACGGTGATGGGATCGCCGGAGCGGAGTACTTGCGTGGCGTTGCCGCAGCCAACAATGGCCGGGATCCCCAGCTCGCGGGCGATGATGGCCGCATGGCAGGTGCGCCCCCCTTGGTTGGTGACGATGGCGCTGGCCTTTTTCATGATTGGCTCCCAGTCGGGATCTGTTTTCTCCGTCACCAGCACCTCGCCCGCTTGGAACTGATCCGAGCGGCGCACATCCAAAATGACCCGAGCTGTGCCCTGGCCAATGGCCTCCCCCACTGCTCGTCCCCGCACCAGGGGTTCTGGGCGCGCCTGTGGCTGCGTCAAGCGATAGGTCTTGAGGCGGTTGGCGGCTTTTTGGGACTGCACCGTCTCGGGGCGGGCCTGGACGATGAACAGCTCGCCCGTGATCCCATCTTTGGCCCACTCGATGTCCATGGGAGTGAAGCGGCCCCGCAGCGCCGAGTAGTGCTCTTCGATAAGGCAGGCCCAGCGAGCCAACTCCAGGATCTCGTCGTCCTTGAGGGCATATTGCCGGCGCAGGCTTTCGGGGACGGGTACGTTTTTGGTGAAACGGGATCCCTCCTCGTCGTAGACCAGCTTCAGGGCCTTGCTGCCCAGCTTGCGCGAGAGGATGGGCCGCAGCCCCTGCTTCAGGGTAGGCTTAAAGACCACGTATTCGTCGGGGTTGACGATCCCTTGCACCACGTTTTCCCCCAGGCCATAGGCCGCGGTGATCAGCACCGCGTCTTTGAAGCCGGTTTCTGGGTCGATGGAGAACATCACCCCCGAACAGGCCAAGTCCGAGCGCACCATCTTCTGTACCCCCACCGAGAGGGCCACCTGAAAGTGGTCAAAGCCCTTGATCTGGCGGTAGGAGATGGCCCGGTCGGTAAACAGGCTGGCAAAGCAGCGGTGGCAGGCATTCAGCACCGCCTTTACTCCGTGCACGTTGAGGTAGGTCTCCTGCTGGCCGGCAAAGCTGGCGTCGGGCAGGTCTTCCGCCGTGGCGCTGGAGCGCACCGCCACATCGGTGTCAGGGCCGTAGCGCTCGCACAGCTTCTGGTAGGCTTCGGCAATGGCCTGCTCTAACTCCAGTGGGAAAGGTGTCTGCAGGATCAAGGTGCGGGCAGCTTTGCCCCGCTCGCGCAGGTTCCGCACATCCTCGATGTCCAGGTCCTTGAAGATCTCCCGCAGCTTCTCCTCGAGGCCGCCAGCGGCAATGAACTGGCGGTAGGCATGGGCGGTGGTGGCAAACCCCAGGGGCACGCGGATCCCTTTGGGGGCTAGCTGCTGCAGCATTTCTCCCAAGGAGGCGTTTTTCCCCCCTACCTGAGCAATATCCCGTAGGCCCACCTCTGTGAGAGACAAAACCAAGGGCGGCTCTGAGCCAAGCTGGCGTTGAGGGGGTTGCTGAAGCGGGGACCCCAGCGCTGCTCCATCCAACATGCCTTGCCTCCTTGTACCCAGCGGACCAACTGTGTAATAAGTGTTGCAACACTTGCGTGTAGCAAGAAACTTTCCCCAGCCGGAATCTGGACCGGCTTTAAGGGGCTATACTCCCACTGTACTTAGGGTTTTTCTCTGATTAAAATCCCGGCACAGCCCCCTAGAGAAACCTGAGAAGGAGATGACACAAAGCCAATCCTGCCAAGATCCTGCTGAGAAAGCTGACACAAATCTTCGACCTTTTTTACCTAATGCAAAAGTAACCGCTCTGCCACAATGTTTTCAAAGCAGCAGTTTGCGGAAACAGGGCAAATGGAAGACCCCAGAGATCCAGTGGCAGAAATTCGCCGGGTGACAGTGACGGAAAAACAGCAGGGCTTGCGGCTGGATCGCGGGTTGGCAGAACAACTGCCGGATCTGTCTCGCTCGCGCCTGCAGCAGCTCATCCGCCAGGGCCAGGTTTGGCTCAATGGTCAGCCCTGCCTGGATAAGGATCGCCCCCTGCAAGCGGGGGATCAGATCGAGGTGCGGATCCCGCCAGCCACCCCAACCTCGTTGCAGCCGGAACCGATTCCCTTGGACATCCTCTACGAAGACGAGGATCTCCTTGTCATCAACAAGCCGCGCGGCCTGGTGGTGCATCCTGCTCCCGGACACGCCAGCGGCACCCTGGTGCATGCGCTGCTGGCCCATGGTTCTCACCTTTCGGGGATCAACGGCGAACTGCGTCCGGGGATTGTCCATCGCCTGGACAAAGACACCACCGGCGCCCTGGTGATTGCCAAGCACGATCAGGCTCACCAGCACCTGCAGGCCCAAATTCAAGCCAAAACTGCCCGGCGCATCTACCTGGGAGTGGTGTTCGGGCGTCCTGCCCAGAGCCAAGGCACTATCTCTGCCCCCATTGGGAGGCACCCGGTGGATCGGCAGAAGATGGCCGTCCTGCCCCCCGGCCAAGGGCGAGCAGCGGTAACCCACTGGCAGGTGCTGGAGCGCCTGGGCAACTACACCCTAATGCAGTTTGAGCTGGAGACCGGTCGCACCCATCAGATTCGGGTGCATGCCGCCCACCTGCACCTGCCCATTGTTGGGGATCCCCTCTACACCCGGAGCAAAACCAGCCCCGTCAAGCTAAGCGGCCAAGCTCTCCACGCCTGGAAGCTCTCCTTTGTTCACCCACGCACTGGCCAGCCACTGCAGTTTACCGCTCCCTTGCCAGAGGAGTTTGAGCGGCTGCTGCGGCAGTTGCGCAGCCAGATTGGCTAAGGGAGAGGCAAGCAGGATTGCAAAAAGCTAGGGCACGGAGCTCGGCGTTCTTAAACAGAAGCTAACCCAGCTTTCACCAATCCACAACCTCCGTTCGGGGGCAAAAGTGCTTGACTAGAGGCAACTAGCCATTGTTGCGGATCCCTTTACATTTGCCGGCGTCGCTGAGGTTAGCCTTATGAGTTCCCTGAGCTCCCGTCGTTTTTTCCTGCAGTTGTTGATGTTTGGGGGTGGGGCAGCTGCCCTGGCCGCCTGTGGGGGCACCTCCAGTTCTTCTATCCCGCCGCTGGGAGAGCCGGGATTTCCCCAGGGGGTGTTTGCCGGGGATCCCACCCCGGAAGGGGCGGTGCTCTCGACGCGGGTGGTGCCGGCTAGCAGCGTGGATACGGTGGCGGTGACGCTGCAGGTGGCGGAAAATGCTGGGTTCAGCCCCATTCTGCAGCAGGTTTCCCTCACTGCCCGCCGCGTGGCCGGTCGCAACTACCGCACCGAGCCAGGCGACTACATTGTCCGCACCGTCGTCACCGGCCTAAGACCGGCGCAGCGCTATTTCTACCGTTTTGTTAGCGAGGGGTTTACCAGCCCCGTGGGCCAGTTCCGCACCCTGCCAGCTCCAGGCGATGGGCGGCCCATTCGTTTCTTGCACATTAGCTGCGCCAACGAGCCTCCTTTTCCCATCGGGGCGGCCCTGCTGGCAGAGGTCAACCGCGGCGACATCGATTTCATCGCCTTCAACGGCGACACCGTTTACGCGGATCGCTTCTGGCTGGGTCTGGATCCGATACCAACGCTTGAGTTTTACCGCAGCCTCTATCGGGATCAGCGGGATCCCGAATATGCCGGGTCGGAGTTTGCCCAGTTGTTCAGCCGCACGGCTTTTGTTTACAACTGGGACGACCACGAGGTGATCGACAACTACAGCGGCCAGAAGGCCCGCGGCGGTCGCGCCGTCCAGCTTAACGACGCCACCGGGCAAACCCGCGATGTGGAAGATCTTAGAGTGTTAGGCTACCAAGCCTTTTTTGAATACAGCCCCATGAACCCGAATTTGACGGATGTGCCGGGGGTGGATAGCCGGGATCGGCTGTTTCGCAGCTTCCGCTACGGCGCCAACGCCGAAGTCTTCATCCTCGACCTGCGCCAGTACCGCGACTTGGCCGCTGTGACCCCGATCCTGCCCATCTTGCCCCCTGGCCTGACTCGTCAGCGCTTTTTGGAGCTGGCCGGCATCCGCCTCACGCCCGAGCAGGAGACCCTTTTCTTTGGCCCGCCGGGATCCGAACAGGCGCTGTTTAACCTGCTGCGCCGCACGCCGCGCACCCTCTTGGGAGAGCCGCAGAAGCAGTGGCTGTTCAGCGGCCTGCGCAACTCCACTGCCACCTACAAGTTCATCGTCAGCGAGTTTCCCATCACAGTGACCTATTTCCGCTCCAACGACGTGTGGGAGGGCTATTGGCTGGAGCGGCAGGAGGTGATCGACTTTATCGAGCAGAACAACATCCGCAACGTGGTGTTCCTAACCGGCAACAACCATGCTGGCTTCATCGGCCAGGTCAACCCCGGCAGCAGCAACCCCATTTGGGAAGTATGGACTGGCCCCACGGGACGGAGTGTTACCGCTTTAAGCATCGATGAAGAAGGGAATCGCCTAGGGATCCCCAACGCCAGCCGCCTCTACTACCGGATTGTGAATGGCTTTCTGGCCCCTGTGAACCCTGCCAATCCAGAGGTGAGCGGGATCCCTGGCGTAACAACGGGCAACCTGCGCTTCTTGGAGCTGGCAGTGCCTAACTACAACGTCATCGAAGTGTCCGGCAGCCGCTGCACCATTCAAATCAAAGGCCCCACCGGCAGTGTTCTGACCGATCCCCTGGGACGCCGCGGAGAACTGATTCTGCCCCAGTGAGGAGCTAGACAGCTCCGGCCTAGAAAAATAGAGGGCTTTAGGCAGATTTTATCCACCCTACTCTGATCGAAATCAAGGGATCCCCGCTCTGGTCGGGATCCCTTTTTTGCGATTTTCAACATGGGATCCTTAACGTGATCTGGATCATTCGGGAGAAACAGAGTTGGCTGCTAGAGTGTGGGTGTTGAGGGGGATCCCTGTAGCCAAATCCATTCTTTCTCCGTTCTTCAGTAAGGAGGGCATGCCTATGGCTTCGGTGCGGGGCTGGTTGATGGCAAGCCTGATAGGGGCAGCCGCGGTTGTCGGGGGTGCTGCCGCCTGGGCTCAGAGCCGTAGTTTGTGGCTTCTTAATGGACAATCGACCGTAGTTACAGGCTACTTCTACCAAGGTGAAAACATCTGGGCGCAGTGTGATCGGGATTGCTTCGATGTGGATCTGGTGCTTTACGATGCCAGTGGTCAAGTGTTGGCTACAGACGAACTCTTGGACGATTTCCCCATTGTGCAAGCACCCTACGAGGGAAACTTTGCCGTTAAGGTGATTATGGCTAGCTGTCTCCACCCGCGTGGTTGCGCTGTGATTGTAGATTCGGACTACAGCTTCTAAAGGGGCGCCGGCTGTCCTTAACTTCGCCCCCACGGCTTGGAAAGCCAAGTCAGCAGCCTAGCCTGCTTTTTGGGTGGCTTCCTGGACTTTGGCGTGGGTAAACTTGCTTATGCCATGGACGGTCTTCTCCCAGTAGAAGGGCTTGGTAAAAAGCTGCCACAGGGCCATATAGGCTGCGATGGAGTGGAGCTGCCAGTAGATGGGGTTGAGCAGGGCATAGAAGGCCAGATCGTAGTAGCCGCGTCGGAAGACAGCCACCAAGTTTAGGTAGATCCCGATGGCATTTCCTACCAGGAGATTGAACAAGCCTAGGTAGATCAGCCAACCCGGGAAAATGTTTTGCAGCCAATGAGCACGGGTGAGCAGCCAGTAGAAAAAGAGCAGCCACATAATGGGGCTGCTGAGGAAGGTCAAGAAGCTGCCCCCTATGAAAAACTGGTAGGCCAGCCAGTTTTTAAGGCCCAGTTTGCGCAACGAGCGCAGGGGGTGGCGGTTGTGGACTAGCCAAGTCTGCATGTAGCCCTTGATCCAGCGGGAGCGCTGCCGGATCCAGTTTTTGAGGGCGCAATTGGCCTCTTCGTAGGTGGTGGAGTTGATCACCCCTACCGTGTAGCCGTGCTGGCTGGCGCGGATGCCTAGATCGGCGTCTTCGGTAACGTTAAAGGGATCCCACCCCTGCAATTCCCGCAGGCGGTCGGTGCGGAAATGGTTGCTCGTGCCTCCCAGGGGGATGGGCATTTTCAGAGTTTCCAAGCCTGGCAGGAGGTAGTCAAACCAGTAGGAATACTCCAGCGTAAACATGCGGGTGAGGAAGTTCTCGTTGCGGTTGAAGTAGTTGAGGGCAGCCTGGACGCAGACCAAGCTGGGATCCCCTTTTTTGAAGGCGATGACTGCTTTTTTGAGTTGGTCGGGGTCGGGGATATCCTCAGCGTCGTAGATGGTGAGGTATTCGCCGCGGGCAAAGGCTAGGCCATAGTTGCAGGCTTTGGGCTTGGTCTTGGGCTTGCTATCTGGCACGATGAGTAGGCGCACGTAGCGGGGAGGCTTGGCGGCCCGAGCGGCTTCGATGGTGGCCTGGTCGTTTTCCTCCAGTAAGATAATCACATCCAAGCGCTCGTGGGGGTAGTCCAGCTTGGAGAGGGAGTTGATGAGAATCGGGATGACTTCTGGCTCTTTGTAGACCGGCACCAGGATAGTGTAGATGGGCAAAGTGCGGTCATCGAGGGCAGCCACTTCCTCATCGGAGATCTGGTGGAAGCGATCGGCGGATCCCACCAGGCTGAGCAGCAGTTTGAACAGGATCGAAGCGACGTAAAAAAGATTGATCAGCAGCACCAAAATGGTCAGAGTCGTCCAGGGAGCAGTGGCCAACCCCCACAGCAGCAGCACCAGCAGGCCGTAGCCTACCGCAATTTGGGAGGGGGTAAACACCCGCGAGGCCGATTCCTCCGGCAGGCGGGTCAGCAGCTTGTAGACTGCCTCTTGGCTAAGGCGGGATCCCTGGTCTTGGCTGAGGAGTTGGGTGATATCCCGCTCGCTGCCCAGCACCTTTTCAATTCGCAACCCTGGCCGCCAAGCGTAGAGGATCTCATCCACCTCCCAGTCCAGGGGGTCATTCACCATCACCATCAGAGCATTTTCATCTGCCCAGGCTAGGGGGTAGAACAGGTGACGCATCATCACCTCAGGATCAAACTGTTGGCTCAGATTCTCCTCCCGATGAAGCAGCCCCGTTCCCATCAGTTGCGAGACCGTTGGGTAGCCCAGCAAATGGGCTAGGATGCTGAGATACTCGGGGGTGGAGAGGTAGCTCAGACGGGTCAGCACCTGCCCCAGGTTGGATCCAGTGCGGCGGCGGATGTCCAAAGCCTGCTGCCACTGCTCTAAGGTAAGACGGCTGCCCAGCAGATCGGCGGCCAGCTTGTGTTCAATGAGGGCGGTCAGAATCTGTTTTTCGGTGGCCGGGATCTCCCAAATCCGATCGGCTTCGGGGCAGAGGCGCTTGACATTTTGCCAGACAATGGGATGGCCCGGCTCCTCGGTAGCAACCACTACGGTTTGCGGGTCGAGCCAGCCACAGGGCAGAAAGCGCACCGGCACCAGATCGATAGGCTCGATCAGCCAAGGCAGCTCTAGGTCGAGGGGATGCTCGAGCAACCAGCTCCTCAGCTCGGGCCGATCCAAGATCTGACAGCAGAGGCGAGCAAACTGACAGGGGTGCATTGCCCTCAAGCTCCAAAGAGCCCTGGCCAAAGAGCAGCCCACTGCTTCCCGGTAGTCCTCGGCTGCTGCCAGTTGCTGCCGGGTGAGGTAGCCTGTCTGCACCAGCCAGGACTTGATCGACTGCAGCATGGCCTCTAGGTTGGGGTTCGGCTTCAGTCTGGCTTAAGCGCAAGTCCGTGACTAGCCCCCTACGAGGGGGTTGGCGGCTCAGGTCGCCGGGCCAAACGTCGATAGGTGTCCCATGCCCCCACAGCCAGCAGGATGGCCAGCAAAAGCACCAGCCAAAAGCGGTACTGCCACAACAAAAGCTGCCAACTGAAGCGACCGGGGTAGCGCACTCGATAGCCTTGGGGTGTGAGATCCCAACTCTGTACCTGGGTGAGCTGGGGGGTGGCAGCGTAGGCAGTGAGCACATTTCCCTGCAGTTGGTTGGCTAGGCGACTGCGCGGATCGGCAAGGCCACGGCTGAGGCGTTCTGCCAAAGCCGGGTCAGATCCCCACCAAGACAGCCACAGGGTGGGCTTGCCCTGAACCAAAAAGTACTGCAGCAGGCCAAGGTTTTCTTGTGGTTGAGCAGCCAGGGCCACCTGCTGGTTTAAGGGATTGAGGATCTCAAACTGGGATCCCAGCCGGATGGGGCTATTCAGCTCCACCTGCTCCGGGGCGGCTACCAGGATTTGCCAAGCGAAGTTTCCGCTCTCCAGTTTGCCTCCCTCTTTGGGCAGAAACTTCACGGCGGGCAAAAGCGGTCGGGCGGCCAGCCGGCTCAGGGCCCCAACCAAATAGGCAGCAGCCGGCAGCAACTGCGGATCCCCCAGCCCAACCCGTCCGGATCCCTGCAGCACCGCTGGGATCTCCTGCAGCTCGCCGCTAGGGGCTTGGTAGCCGCTCCAGAGAAGGCCAGAGCTATCCGAGCGCACTTGTAGGGTCAGCGGAGTCAGGGATCCCTGGCAATTACCGGGGCTGGCGCCATAGTCAAAGCGGAGCTCCAGTTGATTAAAGCGGCGCAACAGGCGGGTGGGCAGGGTCACAGTTTCGTTGAGCTGGGTGCGCCCGGTTAGGTTGTAGGTGCGCAACAGAACGCCATTCAAGAACACGTAGCCGGTGAGGCGATCCCCCACTCGGCCATCCACCGGGTTCATGATCACATCCAGTTGCGCTGCCAGATCCCGCGGTCGTCCCCCTAATTGGGACAGGCTGAAGTTGAAGACCAAAGACTGGCTGCCAAACCCCCGCAACATGGGATCCACAATCCCCAGCTCACGGAAGCTGAGGCGGTTGGCCCTGAGAGCCTTCTCCAAATCGGATACTGCTGCCACCTGGATCCCTCGGCTCACCAGACCTGCCCGCTTCCACTCCTCGTAGAGGGCAAGAATGGCCTCGCGGCGGGCGGCTACCCGTAGGCGGGATCCCTCGGGGGTAATTTCATGCTGCAGGTGGGGGGTGAAGTTGGCCGGTTCTAGGGTAACCTGCGCTCCTGTAACCGGGCGGCTGCTCCAGAGAATAGGGGTCTGGGGAAAGAGGTGGGAAAGCAAGCTATACAGCCAAAGGGCCGCTTCTGCGGCTTCAGGAGTGAGGTTGGCTGGCACCACCAAAGTGAGCTGGGGGTATACCAGGCGCAGAAAGCCAGCCACCGTGGTATCCGGAACGAGGGGCGCCAGCTCAAAGAAACTGTCCCGCCCCACCGTCAGCAACAGATTGCCGGTGTTGAGATCGGCGCAGATGTCATCGCTGATGCTCAAAAAAGGCTGGACGGAGACAGTAATAAAGCGCTCACCAGGGGGCAGATCTGGGATCGGCACCCGCACCACTGGCTCCTGCCGCAAATCTCGCACCAGAAAGATCCCGGCCAGCTCGTCGTTAATGAGCACCCGCACGGTGGAAGTCGGCTTCAGCACCGGCGAGGGAGTCAGGCGCAACTGCACAAAGCTGGCCTCGGGGTCAAGGCCGTTGAGGGGGGCAGGGACAGTAACATCCAGGCGCGGGTTGGATCCCTGCAGCAGCACCGAGCGCTCGTAGCCTAGCCTTTGGAACGAAAGAGGCTCTGCCTGTCCTGCCTCTACCGGCACGCAGCACAGCAAACTGGCAACGAGCAGCGCCCACTGTTTTCTCTTCTGGCTCACCCTTTTCCTTGTTTGTTTGGATCCCTAGGCGTGCACAGACAAAGCCTAGCGCTAAGGTGGGAGCAGCCGTCCAGGCTTCAGAAGTTATTAGCCGGTCACAAGAGAGCTTTCTTGTCTTGGGCCTACCCTATGTGCGAGCGTAGTCGTCCTCGAAGCGTACAATATCGTCCTCTCCCAAATATTCCCCGTTTTGCACCTCGATGACGACCAAAGGGGTAGTGCCAGGGTTTTCCAGGCGGTGCTTGGTACAGGGGGGGATGTAGGTGGACTCGTTGGAGCTCAGCAGCATCACCTCTTCTCCACGGGTAACCTTCGCTGTGCCCCTGACCACGATCCAGTGCTCGCTGCGGTGGTAGTGCATCTGCAGGCTGAGGCGATGGCCAGGCTTGACCTCGATGCGCTTGATCTTATACATCGGCCCTTCATCCAAGACCCAGAAGGCTCCCCAGGGTCGGACTTCTGCCTGGGAGGGCAAAAGCTCCAGCGTTGGAATTGCCGCGTTGTCCCTGTCCCGCGCAGACTGTAGCATTGAGGTCACACCTTGTCCCCGTTCAAAGACCTTCCTATCTTCACCTGCAGCCCAGCAACTTTTCATCGACCATTTTGCTGAACCCAATACGCCAAAATGCGTAGAAGAAACGCCTCGAAAATACGGCTCTGCAGGGATCCCCAAAAACACCCACCCATCACCCAATGGTTTTTCTGAAGCTTGTTGGCATCCAGTCGCTTTTGGGATTCTCTAGAGGATCCAAGTCTCCCAGCTCAATTGTTAAGTTTAGTAGTTGAATTTGTTCACGAAGCATCTATGTTTGCAACTCAGCTTAAAGCCTTCTGGAGGCTCTTTGCGCCCATCGGGATCCCGTTGCTGCTCCTAGCTGGCCTTTTGTGGGGGCTCAAGGAAGGCTGGGGCTGGGTAAGCCTGGAGATGCAGTTTCTTGGCTACAAGGGATCCGTAGCCGCCCTGGGGCCGGATCCGCGCCTGCCCATTGTCGGCACCACTTTCCCCCCCTCCCTGGTGCTGGCCACAGCCATCTTGGGGCGATCGCCGCTGTTGCTGCAGGCCATTTTGGGAGCCCTGTTGTTGGGCTGGATGGGGCAACAGTTGCGCCGTCTGCCCGCCGGCCTGGGGTGGCGCTGGCTGTGGGGCTTGTTGCTGCTACTGCAGCCGGCTTTGATCCTGATGCTGCTGCGTAGCCCCACCTGGACAGCTACCTCGCTTTTGCTGTGGGTGAACATGGCCTTGTTGTTTCCCCTGGCCGATGAGAAACAAGCAGTGGAGAAGGATGAGCTGCCCGTTACGCTGCGGCTGCTGCTCATTGGCCTGACCTTGGGGCCTCTGATGGTGCTGCGCTGGGAAAGTAGCTGGCTGCTGCCCTGGCTGGCGATAGCACTGCTATTAGCTTTTCGCCGCGAATCCTGGGGCTTTCGCTGGACCTCGCTTTTGGTGGCAGGCTTTGTCAGTCTGGCCTTGATCCTGAGCTGGCTGTACGTCAACTGGCTGTCGGTGGGGGATCCCTGGGCCTTTACCTTTCAGGTGGGCAGTGGCCTGCGGCTGCCCCAGTTGCGGGAAGACTTACAGCAGGTAGGTGGCTGGCGGGGGGTGCTGGAGGCTGGGAAATGGCTGGCGGTGCTGGCCCCTGCCTATCTGCTGTTGGGGCTGGGATCCCTGCTGGGCCGAGGCCCGGGTCGCTGGGTATGGGCTCTGGTCTGGGGGATGCCGCTGGTCATCCTGCTGGCTTCTCTAGGGCAGGGGCTGTTTTTGCGGGAGCTGAGCCGCTTTGGCCTTTTCTGGGTGCCGCTGCCTTTGCTGATGGGCGCCTACTTGTGTCGCGGAGCCGGCCCCGGCTGGGCTAAGCGCCTGTTGATCACTGCCCTCTTGGGGTTGAACTGCCTCACTGCCGGTTATGGGGTGAGCCAAGAGCCGGGTTTCCTCATGCCCCTGGTGGCTGAGGAGCGGGATCTCTGGGAGCGGCTGGTGGCAGGGGTAGTGCCCCTTAGTGGCGAGTTGGAAGCTGCCCAAAACCTGTATGAAGTAACCTCTGCTGGGCAAGCCCTAGAAGACTGGCGGAGGCTGCGGCAGGAAAAGCGCCAGGTTGGGCAGTATCTCTATCGCCACCTGTTGCCCGGACAAAAAGTGCTGGTGGACGACGACATCCACTTTGAGGCTATCTTTTGGGCAAGGGATCCCCGCTCTTTCCTTACTCCTCACCAGTACGAGTTTGCCCTGGCCCTTCAGCATCCCCAGGAAAGGGTGGACTACCTCTTGGTAGCGGGGCTGGCGGATCCCTTGCGGAGCGCCGATCGCATCCTGCAATTTTGGCCTGAGCTCAATTTTGAGGGGCTGCCGGGCTTCAGGGAGGTTTATAGCTCCCCCCAAGTGCGGCTGTGGGC
>NZ_JANSHR010000068.1:84532-88621 GCF_047461675.1 Synechococcus sp. R70.1 | reverse complement strand
GATCCCGGTCGCTTTCTCTGGGAGATTGAGTCGGATCCGCAGGTGGCGGCAGTGGCGCAGGGGTGGGATCCCCATTTCTTGAGCGGCTGGCTCAACAGCTTTGACCACCGCCAGGGGGATCTCTCCTTCTGGCGCAACTGGCACCAGGCCGGGCTTCTGCGGCAGTGGTTTGAGCGGGGCTACAGCCTGCACATCATCACCTGGGAAGACGACACCCACCGCCCCTGCGGCGACTACCACATCTCCCAGCAGTTTATCCAAGACGTAGCCGAGCTGGCGGGGTATATTGCCCAAGCCAACCCCCAAGGCCGCCCTACCTACTGGAGCTTGGCCACCGAGTTTTCCTATTGGCGGATCCCTGCCGATACCTACAACGCCGACACTGCCCCCTACTACCAGGCTCTCATGCGCAACGTCCTAAGAGCTCGCCAGGCCATCAAGGAGCGTTTGCCAGAGGCCGAAGTGGCCCTCTGTTGGGGCGGGTGGATTGCCACCTTCGACGATCCCCAGCGCGGGTCGGGGCGCAGCATGGTGGAGCCTTTTGCCGAGACGATGAGCCGGATGGACGGGATCGCCTTCCAGTCCATGCGCCAGCGGCGGCCAGGGGAGTTTAACCCAGAGCTGAACGGGCCGGATCCGGGCAACCCTGAGCAGATCCGCCTCTGTTGCCATCTCTTTGCCCCCATCCACCGCAACTTGATGCTGGCTCACTACGAGCCCTCGATTAAGGAGAAACACCCCAACGGCGGTCGGGCCGACACGGTCCAGGTGGACTTTGCCATCATGAGCCGGCGGGAGTGGCTGCAGGAGGTGTCGCAACTGGGGCTGCGGCGCATGTCTCTCATGCACTACGGCCTCTACAAGGGGGATCCCTATGGGGCGCTGACAGCAGCGCGGCAATTCCGGGCCCGGGTAGGTTTGCCGGCTGTTGCCCGAAGGATGTAGCCGTGGGGACGAGGGCCCAAAACGGCCTTTGGCAGATACAATCCCCCTCGGCGGCGCTGTTGTCAGGGATCCCCAGATGAAGCCTTTTGCCATAGCAAGAAGCTGGCTGCTGGGCCTAAGCCTTGTCTTGGGTCTGGAGCTGCCAGCCTGGGCAGGCTGTGGCTTTCCTCGCGGAGCAGGGAAAACGTTTTTCTCGCTGCAGCCTGAGGTGTACCAACCCCGCACCCGCTTTGACCAGGGAGGACGCCTGCAGCAGGCCCTTTCCGAGTACGGCGAGACCCGCCTTAACCTGTTTGGCGAAACTGGCCTCAGCGATCGCCTCACTCTCAATCTCAACACCAGCTATGTTTTTTTGGAAAATCGCTTTGCTAGCGGCGACCAGCTTGTAACCCAGCGCAACCAGGGCCTGCGGGATCTGGAGCTGGGCCTGCGCCATACTTGGGGAGAGGGGGATCCCTTTTTCTCAGCTCAGTTGACGGCCCTCATCCCGCCTGGATACGCCACCGAAAATACCCCCCTGCCCTTGGGGTACGGCGTCTTTGGCTACGACTTCAGCTTAGGAGCGGCAGCCAATGTCGAGCTGGGATCCCTGCCCGCCTTTTTCGACTCCTGCCTTACCTTGCGGGATTACCTAGGCTATCCGGGCGACCGCCTCAAAGCCAACTTGACCTTTGGAGCGGATCTCAGCCCTGAGGTGCAGGCCATTGTGGCTCTGGATGGCGACTTTACCCTCGGCAACGGCGCCCCTTTGCTCTTTGGAGATGTGGCAGTGCAGGATCCCGACTACGATAGCCTCAAGCTTTCCGGCCAGCTCAACTGGCGACTAGAGGGAGGGTTAACGCTGGGCCTAGGAGGGTTTCAATTCTTGACTGGTCGCAACACCAATGCCGGCGGCGGCTTCACTGGCTATGTGTGGCTGAGTTACTAAAACCCAACAAAATGTTGCGGGATATCCGCCTCGGTAACAGGGATCCGCAGCGCCAGATCTAGGATGAGTCTTGGCAGCTGTTGGCCAGGAGAACGGATCCCATGCCTCGCTTTGAAAACATCATTGCCGCCATCGACGGCACTGGCCCCACCGAGCAGATGGTGCATACTCTCCTGTCCTTGCCGGCCTTTGCCCAGTGCCATGTGACGCTGCTGCATGCGGTGCCTTCCCAGACCTCTGCGGAGGAGATGCGAGCGGCCTGGCAAAGGGGGCAGGAGCTATTGGCCCAGACGCTGCAGACCTTTCCCCCGCGGCCTGGGCTGAAGATTAGCACTCAACTGGTGGAAGGGGATCCCAAGGTGGTGGTGCTGCAGGTGGCGGAATCTCTACCCAATCCCCTGATTGTCATGGGATCGCGGGGGCGCAACCGCATCATGGCCATTTTGCAGAACTCGGTCAGCCAATACGTGTTCCAGCTTGCCTCCTGTCCTATGCTGCTGGTCAAAGACGACGCCTACGTCAAATACCCCAGCCACGTCATGGTGGCCCTCAACAACTCCCCCGCCGCCCAGGCCGCCTTTGCCACGGCCCTGGATCTAGTGGCCGGCATCCCGGGAGCACAGATTTTCCTAGCCTCTGTGCAACTGGATGCCGATGCCCAAGCGCGGGACGAGGTTCTGGATAAAGCCATTGCCACTCTCAAAAGCCGCCAAATCAGCCATCGGGTGTTCACGGCGGTCGGGGATCCGGGCACCGAGATTGTCCGATTGGCGGAAGAAAGCAAGGCCGACCTGCTGGTGATGGGATCCCCAGATCGCCGGCCCAGCATTGCCCGCAGCATCCCCGACTTGGATCGGCTCTTGGGACGATCTGTCTCCGACTACGTGCGGGTGCATATCGGCTGCCCAGTGCTGATGGTGCGCTCTGTCCAAGACTGACCTAGGGCAAGATGGAGCGGTGCTCCGTCACGCGGTCGCTCTGCTGCTGGCGATCTGGGCTGACGGCCCAAGCCTCGAAGATTAGCTCAGGGACGCCGGGAGGGATGGTCATGCGGGTGAGAGCTTGCCACTGCCCCTGCTCGTTGCGGGAGAAGTCCAGCAACCAACGAGGGCCATCCACCAAAGAGCGGGTGCGGCCATGCTTGACCCAAAACTTAATCCACAAGGGAGGCTGCTCGCTCGAGCTACTGGCAGAATTGAGCGAGGCGGGCAAACGCAGCACTACGTCAAAATTGTCACCTGCCCGCAGGTGCTCGGGCACCAGCAGTTGGGGCGCTGGGCACACGCCTGGGGGCAAAGGCAGGGTTTCCGGGTTTTGGTCAGTCACAGCTAAGGGTGGGGTGGGCTGGATCTCGGTTTGGGCTGGCAGGACAGCCTCTTTGCCAGGCGGCTCAGTTGGAAGAGTCCCCACCCCAGGTTGGGCGTTAGCTTTGGCTGCAGCCTCTGCTGGGGAGGCAGGGGAGGCTGGGAGTTCTTGTGGCGGAAGCGGGTCGGGAGCTTCTTTTCCCCCAGAGGCGCTGCGCTGCCAGATGCGCAACAACTTCTGCAGGGTGCGCTCGGGGGAGAGCAAGGTTGTGGTCGAGGCAGGGCTGGCCTCAGGGATGGGTGGCTCTTCTTCCTGGGGCAAAGAGGGTGGCCCTTCCCCCTGGCCGCGGCAGCGAACAGAGAAGGGGACTCTCAGCAGCTCTGGATGCTGCCAGGAGGAGGGAGCGAGGCACACTTCTCCCCGCAGAGGGCGAGCCCAGGGCTGGCTGGGTAGGGTGAGGGGAATGCTAAACACTGCCGTTCGCGCCTGTCCTGGGAGTTGAATCTGCCGTCGCCCTTGGAAAAGGGGATCCGGGCTCCCCTCCTGCCAAAGCCGTACCTGCAGTTCGCCGCTGCAGCCAATTCGCCCCGTCAACACCAGTACTTCCTCAGGGGATCCCTCCAGTTCGCTGTGCATGAGGGAAAACAGCTCGGGTGGGGGGGCAGGCTCTTTGGGCTGAGGAGCGGATTCAGGCTCTGTTGGCTGGGCCACCAAGGCGGCTGCTGGTTCTGACTGAGCCGGGGCAGGCACAACCTGGAAACGCAGACAATTCTTCAGCTCCTTCTCGCCAAACAGCTCAGCTATCAAGTCGGCATCGCGGCAGTGCAGTTCCCAGGAACCAGGGGCAAGACGAGTGGCCGGCAAGACAATGGCAATCCCCTCCTCGTTGGTGCGCACCGAACGGGTTTGCA
>NZ_JANSHR010000068.1:81225-84432 GCF_047461675.1 Synechococcus sp. R70.1 | reverse complement strand
GGCTCCTTCGGCTGGTACTGGCTGCCATTCTTCTTGTCCGTTGCGCCGTACCCAAAAACTCAGCATTGTGCGGTCACCTCTGGGAGAGCAAATACTTCACCAGCTCAGCTTGCAGGAGGGTTTGCTGCTGTCCTGTGGGCAAGTGCTTCAGCTGCACCTCGCCGGCCACCGCTTCCGCATCTCCCAGGACCACAGCCCAAGTGGCGCCGCTGCGGCTAGCCCGCTTGAACTGCTTGCTAAAGGGGCTGCCGCTGAGATCCAGCTCGGTGCAAAAACCAGCTTGGCGCAGGGCCTGGGCAACCTGAAGGGATTGGGCCTCTGCCTTGGCTCCGCGGGAGATCACGTAGACGTCCAGCGGCCTGGCCACCCCCTCTAGCTGCTTCTTTTGCAGCAGCAACACCAGCCGCTCCATGCCGATGGCCCAGCCTACGGCCGGGGTCGGCGGTCCGCCCAGATCTTCCACTAGGCCGTCGTAGCGGCCGCCCCCGCAGACGGTGCTCTGGGAGCCCAATTCCGGCGAGACGATCTCGAAGGCGGTGTGGGTGTAGTAGTCCAAGCCGCGCACCAGGTAGGGATCCAGCTCATAGGGAATGTCTAGGGCTTTGAGATGAGCTTGCACTTGCTCGAAGAAGGCGCGTGAGTCAGCGCTAAGGTAATCGGGCAGCTTGGGCGCTTTCTCAACAATGGCGCGGGTGTGGGGATCCTTGCTGTCGAGGATGCGCAGGGGGTTGCGGCCAAGACGCTCCTGGGAGTCCGGATCCAGCTCTTCCTTCAAGGGGGTGAGGTAGTCCACCAGGGCTTGGCGATAGGCCAGCCGGTCCTGCGGATCCCCAAGGGAGTTGAGCCGCAGAGTGAGATTTTCCGCCCCCACCGCCCGCAGCAGATCCCAGGCCAGAGCGATAACCTCGGCATCGGCGCGGGGATCGCGGCTGCCCAGGAGCTCCACCCCCAACTGATGGAACTGGCGTTGCCGCCCCGCTTGGGGACGCTCGTAGCGAAACATCGGCCCACAGTACCAGAGGCGCTGCACATCGCCCGCCATCTGCAGCCCGTGTTGGATGTAGGCCCGCACCACACCAGCAGTGTTCTCGGGACGCAAGCTCACCTCCTGCTCACCGCGGGTGCTAAAGGAGAACATCTCCTTGCCCACCACGTCGGTGGCACTGCCGATGCTGCGAGCAAAAAGCTCCGTCAGCTCCAAAATGGGGGTGCGGATCTCCTGGTAGTTAGCCCGCCCCAAGATCTCGCGGGCACTGGCCTCCACCTGCTGCCACAGCCTTACCTCCTGAGGCAGGATGTCGCGGGTACCCCGCACCGCGTGGATTTTCTCCATGTCTGTTCCTCTCACCCAGAGCCCCGCCCTGGGAAGCAAGGGTTCGTGTCAATGCCATAATATCGCCCTGCTGGCGGGGGGCAGAGCTAGCCTCGGCTCAAGGGCTCAAGCTAGCGTAGAAAGCGGCAACTTGGCTGGCAGCGGCCACCGCCGCGGTGGTGGATCGCAGGATCGTAGGGCCCAAAGAAACAGGCACTCCGCCGTGGGCTTCCGCTTGGCGGCGCTCCGTCTCTGTCCAGCCACCTTCTGGGCCAATAGCCAGCGCCACGACGGCACCCCTTAGAGGCGGCAGGACTTGCAGCAGCGGGGGGGCGTTTTGGCGGGCAACCGCTATGCCCCACCAGTTGGCCTTGAGCTCAGCCAGCCAGCGGCTCCAGGAAGTGGGCGGGTCAATTTGAGGCCAGTGCAGCCGCTCACACTGTTCTGTTGCCTCCCGCACAATTTTTTGCCAGCGTTCCTGCCGCCCCGATCCCGGCTCCACCACGGTGCGCTCCGTCAGCAGAGGGGTAATGCGCGCTACCCCCAGCTCGGTAACCTGGCGAAACACCTCGTCAAATCCCGGCCCCTTGACCACTGCTAAGCCCAGATGCAGGTAAACGGGCAATTCCCGCGGCGGGGCCTCTACCTCAGCCACAATTTGGCATTTCTGGGGCTGCCAATGGGCCAGCCACAGCTTGCCGGAGCCGTCCAAAACCAAAAAGGGATCCCCCCCCCGAAGGCGGTGCACCCGCTGCAGGTAGTGCCGCTGCGGGCTGGTTAAATAGATCCCACCGGTGGGATCCCGCTGGGCCGGGTCGATAGCCAGGCGGGGCAGGGAACTTAGAGAGCGCGTGCGTTCAGACAGCACCACTCCCCCCGTCGCCAAAGGGCTGCAACCAACCACTCGTTGGCCTCCAACATCTCCGTAACCAACCTGGCCTGCTCGAGGAGAATGCCGCTGAGGATAAGCCAGCCCCCTTTCTTCACCACTAGGCCAAACCCCGGGATCATATCCAGGATCACGTCGGTCAGAATGTTGCACACCAGTCCATCCACCATCTCCGGAATGCGTTCCAGACTGCCCTGAGCCACCTCGATCCGGTCTGTAAGGCCATTGAGGTCGCGATTGTGGAGTGCTGCCTGCACCGCCAGCGGGTCAACATCCACAGCATAAACCCGCTTGGCCCCTAAGAGGGCTGCCGCCACCGACAGAATGCCCGAACCGCAGCCCACATCGGCTACCGTCACCCCCTCTGTACCCGCTCCTAGGCGCATCTCCAGGGCTTCCAGGCAAAGCTGGGTGGTCGGATGGGTGCCTGTGCCAAAGGCCATGCCCGGATCCAGCCGCAGCAGGAGACGGCCAGGGTGGGGGGGTGGATCCAGCCAGGCTGGACAGATGAGCAGCCTCTCTCCCACTGGCTCAGGCCGCCAGTGTTGCTTCCAACTGTTGCTCCAATCCTCTGCTTCCATTCGTTCCCAGTGCAGCTTGGGAAGGGGCTGGCCGGCCATGAGGGCATCTTGCCGCAGGCGCAGCGCCAGAGCCGCCAAGTCCAAAGGAGTGGCGCGGAAGCAGGGCAAATAGGCGTGAATGCTAATTTGGTCTTCGCCACAAGCCTGGCTGGCCATGCCCTGACAGCCAAAGCTCTCCAGCCGCCAGAAGATCTGGTCTTCCTGCACAGGGGAGGCGAGGATGTGGAGATCCCACCAGGCTCCACCCGGATCCGGCACCTGGGCAGAGGAACGCGAGGAGGGATCGGCAACAGTCCTGCTCACGGCGGGAGTTCTTGAACGGGAAAACAAAAAGGCTGCCAAAGGGATGCCGTTGGCTTGGCCAAACCAGTTCTTGTTCTAATTTAGGATCACCCGCTGCCCTGCAGCTCCCCCTGCTGGGGGGT